>NZ_LGCW01000299.1:0-44634 GCF_001279365.1 Streptomyces sp. NRRL F-5755
CCCCGGGCCCCCGCATCGCCGCCCCGGGCCCCCGCGGCCACCCCGCCAGCCCCGGTCGCTCCGCCACGTCCGGTCGCCCCGCCAGGCCCAGCCGAGCCGCCAGACCCAGCCGAGCCGTCAGACCCGGTCGTGCCGCCAGGCCCAGCCGAACCGTCACGCCCAGCCGTGCCGTCCCCAAGCCCCCGCAGCACCGCATAAGCCTGCAGCCGCTTGCCCTGAGGGGTGTCGCGGGCGATCACCGCGGCCTGGGCCACGGACGGGTGGCGGGCCAGGACGGCCTGGATCTCGCCGAGTTCGATGCGGAAGCCGCGGATCTTGACCTGGTCGTCGGTGCGGCCCAGGAACTCGACCGTGCCGTCCGTCCGGCGCCGCACCAGGTCCCCGGTGCGGTACATCCGGCCGCCGGGCTCGCCGTGCAGCGCGCCGTACGGGTCCGCGACGAAGCGTTCGGCGCTCAGGTCCGGCCGCCCGAGGTAGCCCCGGGCCAGGCAGGCGCCCGCCACGTACAGTTCGCCGGTGACGCCGTCCGGCGTGGGGCGCAGGCAGGAGTCGAGGACGTAGACCCGGGAGCCGCGCACCGGCCGCCCCTCGGGGGCCTGCCCGACGCCGCCACTCACGGCCCCGGCCCCGACCCCGACCCCGACCCCGGCCCCGGTCTCGGTCCCGACTCCGGCCCCGGCCCCGGGCTCGCGCTTGGCCCCGGCCCCGCGCTCGGCCTCGCCCACCGTCCAGTAATACGCGTCGACCGTCGTCTCCGTGGGCCCGTAGAGGTTGACCGCGTGCAGTCCCTCGGTCGCCGTCAGCCGCTCCCACAGCGGTGCGGGTACGGCCTCGCCGCCGACGACGAGTACGGCCGGGTGGTGCCGGCCGTCGTCCAGCAGTCCTTCGGCCAGCAGGGCTTCGGCGTAGGAGGGGGTGACGTCGAGGTAGTCGATGCGGTGCTCGGCCACGTACCGGGCGAGCGCGGCGGGGTCGCGGTACGACGCGTCGTCCAGCAGGTGCAGTTCGTGCCCGTGCACCATCCACAGCACCGGGTCCCAGGACGCGTCGAAGGCGAACGACGCGCTGTGCGCGACGCGCAGCCGTTCCCGGCCGGTGCGGGCGACGGCGGGCGCGATGTGGTCACGGCCGTGCCCGGCGTACAGGTTGGCGAGCGAGGCATGGCCGACCACGACACCCTTGGGGCGGCCGGTCGAGCCGGAGGTGTGGATGACGTACGCGGCCTGGCCGGGCGCGGGCGGCGTGGCGGGCGCGTCGGCGGGCTGCGCGGCGAGCGAGGCGGCCGTGCCGGGGTCGTCCAGCGTGACGACGGGCAGGCCGTGCGCCGGGAGTCCGGCGAGCGTCGCGGCCGTACCGATCACGCAGACGGGTCGGGCGTCTTCGAGCACGGCCAGCGTCCGGGCCGCCGGGTGCCCGAGGTCGAGCGGCTGGCAGACGCCGCCCGCCTTCAGGACCGCGAGGAGTGCCGCCATCATGTCGGTGCCACGCGGCAGCGCGAGGGCGACGGGCCGTTCCGGTCCGGCGCCCAGTCCGGTCAGCAGGTGGGCCAGCCGGTTGGCGGCAGCGTCCAGTTCGGCGAAGGTCAGGGCGGTGCCGCCGGTGCGGACGGCCACCGCCCGCGGGGTGCGGGCGGCCTGTTCGGCGAAGTACTCGGTGAGGGTGCGGGCGGCGGGCGCCTCGGTGCGCCCGGCCGTGACGCGGCGTATCCCGGCCGGGTCCAGCAGGTCGACGGTGCCGATGGGGCGGTCCGGGTCGGTCAGCAGCAGTTCGGTGAGCCCGTCGAGGTAGCGCAGGAACGTTTCTTTGTGTCCGGCGAGTTCGGCGGGCGCGTACCGGCCCGTGTGGGCGTCGAGGCTGATGCGCAGTCCGCCGTCGGCGCCGGGCGCGGCAGTGACGGCGAGGTCCTCGACCGGCCCGGCGGCGAGGTTGTGGACGGTGCCGGGCAGCCCCGCGAAGTCCAGGTCGGCGTCGAACGGCTTGATGTTGACCATGGGTCCGGTCAGCGGTGTACCGGCGGAGGAGAGCGCGAGGTCGCGGCGGATGTCGGCCTGCGGGTAGCGCTGGTGGCGGCGGACCGCGCGGATTTCGAGGACGACGCGGCGCAGCAGTGCGGCGCCGGTGTCCTGAGGACGTACGGCGATGCGCAGCGGCAGGACGTTGACGGTCATGGCCGGGGTGCGCAGCGCGGCGGGGCCGCGCCGGTTGGTCAGCGGCAGGCCGAGCACGATGTCCTCGGCGCCGGTGACGCGGTGGAGGTGGCCCGCGGTCGCGGCGACGACGAGTTCCGCCCAGGTGGCCTTGACCCCTTCGGCGGCCCGGGTGAGCCGGTCCAGGGCCGCGGCGGGCAGGCCGGTACGGGCGCGCAGCACGTCGCCCGCGCCGATGGCATCGGCGAGCGAGGCCGCGCCGGTGCCGGCGGCCTCCCGCGCGCCCGCTCCACCCCCGGCGGACCCGGCGGACCCGGCGAACCCGACGGACCCGGCGCCCCCGCCCGCAAGCGTCACCGGCTCCGGCCGTCCCGCCATCCGCCCGGCCCAGAACTTACGGTCGATCGTGTACTGCTCGCTGTCCAGGTACCGCCGCTCGTCCTCGACCAGGTCGCGCAGCGGCGCGAACCGGGTGGCCGCGGGTTCCTGTCCGGTGGCGAGGGCGGTGTAGACCTCGGCGACCCGCTGTCCGACGAGCTGGAGGGCATATGCGTCGACCGCGATGTGGTGGACGCGCTGGTACCACCAGTACCGGTCGTCGGCGACGCGGAACAGCGCCTGCGTCATGAGCTGTCCGGCCTCGCCCGGGTCGGCGGCGCGGGTGAGGTCGGCGTGCATCCAGTCGCGTGCCGCTTCCTCGGCGGGCCGGTGCCCGCCGCGCAGGTCGGCGCGGTGCAGCAGCCGGTCGGGGGCGGGCGGCGCGAGGTGCTGCGCGGGGATGCCGTCCGTCTCGCGTACGCACACGCCCAGCGTCTCGGCCTCGGTGACGGTGCGCAGCAGGGCACGCTCGAACAGTGCCTCGTCCAGCGGCCCCTGGATCTCCACCACGTCCGCGGTGTTCAGGGCCGGGCTCTTGGGATCGATTTGACTCGCGTAATGAATGCCGGCCTGCGCGGTGAGCAGGGGGAAGTCCTCGGGCCCCGCGGACCCGGGAACGCCCGGCGAGGGGGTGCCGGGGCGCGGCGTCGCCGTGGGGGCTGCCTGGTCGAGCGGACGCTGATGCATGTGTGTGACAACTCCCGGGGAGAAATCCGACCTTCGCGCACCGGCCGGGACAGCCCGCGCGCAAACTTAGGGAAGCCTAAGTTATTTTTTACTCTTCTGTGGTGCCGCCGACCGCTGCGGGCACCGGCCACCGAGCCCGAAGAGGAGACGATGACGTCCGCCACCACCCCCGCCCCCGGGTCCGCCGTAGCGCCCGCCGCCGTCAAGGACGCCGTACGGCAGCACATCGCGGACCGGCGCGGCGCCCTGCTGGACCTCAGCCGCCGTATCCACGGCTGTCCGGAGACGGCCTTCACCGAGCACCGCGCCGCGGCCTGGTGCGCCGAGCTGCTGCGCGAGCACGGTTTCGCCGTGACCGCGCCCGCCCACGGCCTGGACACCGCGTTCGTGGCCACCGCCGGGACCGGCCCGGTCACGGTGGCGATCGCCTGCGAGTACGACGCGCTGCCGGACCTCGGCCACGCCTGCGGCCACAATCTGATCGCGGCGGCCGGTGTCGGCGCGGCGCTGGGCCTGGCCCCGTTCGCGGCGGAACTGGGCCTGACCGTGCGGGTGGTGGGCACGCCTGCCGAGGAGCGCGGCGCGGGCAAGGCGCTGCTGCTGGAGGCCGGTGCGTTCGGCGGGGTGGACGCGGCGATGATGGTGCACCCGTGTCCGTTCGAGATGTCCGACTTCCGGTCGTTCGCGCTGGGCACGCTGTCCGTCACGTACACCGGCCGTACCGCCCACCCCAGCCTCAACCCGCACGAGGGCCGCAACGCGGCCGACGCGCTGACGGTCGCACAGGTCGCCCTCGGCCTGCTGCGCCAGCAGTTGCCGCCGCAGTGGCGGGTGCACGGCGTCACGACGTCGGCGGGCTCGGCGCCCAACGCGATACCGGACCGCGCGACGGCCGAGTACGAGATCCGCGCCGAGGCCGCCGAGGACCTGCGCGAGCTGCGGGAGCGGGTGGAGGCGTGCTTCCGGGCCGGGGCGCTGGCGACCGGCTGCGAAGTGGCCCTGGAGCGCCCGGAGCCCGACTACCTGGACTTCCGCGGCGACCCGGGCCTGATCGCCCTGTGGGAGGCGAACGCGCGCACCTTGGGCCGGCCGGAGCCGGTCGTGCGCGGGCCCTTCGCCTGTACGGACATGGGCAACGTGTCGCACGTGGTGCCCTCGATCCATCCCGTACTGGACATCAGCGGGGGCGCCTGCGGGCCGCACGAGCCGGAGTTCGCCGCGGCGGCGGTGTCGCCGGCGGCCGAGCAGGCCCTGCTGGACGGCGCGGTGGGCCTGGCCTGGACGGCCGCGGACTTCGCGTACGGCAGGAACGGCGGCGCGGCCGGGGCGTGACGGAGCGCCGGTGGCACCCGGGGGTGCCACCGGCGTCCGGACGGCCGTGCGGGCCGCCGCGGCTCAGGACTTGGACAGCGCCTTGCTGATGTCGTTCATGACGACATCGCCGGCGAGCGGGCCGCCGCGGGTGGACCAGACGGAGCCGTCGACGGTCGCCACGTGGTTCTTCCGGACCGCGCCCAGCTCCTTGTAGGCGGGCTTGGTCTGCACGTCCTTGAGGGCCTTCTCGCCGTCGGAGGTCAGCGTGGACAGGAACAGCCAGTCGCCGTCGATCTCGTTGATCTTCTCCAGGCTGAGCGACGGGGTGTGCGCGTTGCCGTCCTTGTTCTGGTTGGCGGGCCGCTTCAGGCCCATCTCCAGGGCGACGCCGCTGGCGAACTGCTTGCGCTCCATCCAGCTCGGCCCGTCCTGGTTCCAGCGGACGATGGAGACGGCGGCGCCCTTGTTGGCGCCCAGCTTCTCGCCCGCCGCCTTGGCGGCCGCCTCGTGGTCGGCGATGACCTTGTTGGCGTCGTTCAGCTTGTTGACGGCGTTTCCGATGCCGCGGAAGGAGATCTTCCAGTCGTCGGTGGGCGCCATGGTGACCAGGGTGGCGGGGGTGATCTCGCGCAGCTGCTTGAGCACCTGCTCGTCCTGCATGTCACCGGCGAGGATCAGGTCGGGCTTGGCGGCGATGACCTTGTCCATGACCGGCTTGAGCAGACCGCCGACGACGTCGATGCCCTTGACCTTGTCGGCCAGGTAGGCGGGCGGCTTGTCCAGGCCCTGTCCGTTGGTGATGCCGACCGGCTTGATCTTCAGCGCCAGCACCGCGTCCAGGTCCTCCTGGGTCAGCGTGACGATCCGCTGCGGGTGGGCGGGCACCTGGACGACCTTGCCGGTGGCGTCCTTGACCGTACGGGTCTCGCCGGACGCCGCGTCCTTGCCGCCGTTGTCCTTGGAGTCCGCGCCGGCGTCCGAGCCGCAGCCGGTCAGCAGCAGCGTCGCGGCCCCGAGGGCGGCGACGGCCGCGGCGGCACGGCGTCGGGTGGTCAGAAGTGAGCGGCGGGACACGGTCATCGAGGACTCCGGGTTCAATGGGACACGAGGTGCGGACGGCATACGGGTGGCCGCCGGAAGCAGCCACAACGTGGCCGATTCGCGTTAAGGTTAGCCTTACCTTATGACAAAATGGCAAGAGGTGTGACACGCCTGTGACCACCCTTGCCCCGGAGAAAGGCCGGCCCCAGTGGAACTCCGCGTCGAGCAGCTCACCGCCGGATACGCCGGGCACCCGGTCGTCGACCGGGTGGACCTGACGGTCGAGTCGGGCACGGTGGTGGCGGTGGTCGGCCCCAACGGCTGCGGCAAATCCACCCTGCTGCGCTGCCTGGCCCGCCTCCACGAGCCGGAATCGGGGCGGGTGTTCGCGGGCGACGCGGACGTGTGGCGGCTCAAGCAGCGGGAGGCGGCCCACCGCATCGCGCTGCTCCCCCAGTCCCCCCAGGCGCCCGAGGCGGTCACCGTCGCCGGGCTCGTACGGTACGGACGCCACCCGCACCAGGGCCTGTTCCGCCAGTGGTCGCGCGAGGACGAACGGGCCGTGACCCGCGCCCTGGAGCAGACCGGCACCAGCGCCCTGGCCGGCCGGCGCCTCGACCAGCTCTCCGGCGGCCAGCGCCAGCGCTGCTGGCTGGCCATGGCGCTCGCCCAGGAGACCCCCGTCGTGCTGCTCGACGAGCCGACCAGCGCCCTCGACATCGGGCACGCCGTGGAGGTGCTGGACCTGGTGCGCGAGGTCGCGGCGGGCGGGCGCACCATCGTCATGGTCGTCCACGACCTCGCGGCGGCGGCCCGCTACGCCGACACGGTCGTCGCGATGCGCTCGGGCCGGGTGGTCGCCGCCGGCCCGCCGCGCGAGATCATCGACGCCGCGCTCGTGAAGGAGCTGTACGGCGTGGACGCGGAGATCCTCGCCGCCCCCTCCGACGGCGCCCCGGTGGTCGTACCGACGGCCCGCGCGGCGGAACCCGTACGGTCCTGACGGCCGCCGCGGTCACCCACACGCGGACGGGCCCGCCGTACGACGGACCCGTCCGTGGGTGTGGCCGGAAAGTGCCTCAGGCAACCAGCTTCTCCAGGTCGGCGACGACCTGCCCGATGTCCGGCAGGGCGAGGCTCGCGAGCTGCGCCCGCCGGCAGCGCGCGGCCGTCTCGCGGTCGGCCAGCAGCTCCCGGCAGACGGCTGCCACGGCGTCCGGGTCGGTGTCGGTGAGGTGCCGGCCGAGGCCCAGTTCCTGTACGCGCTCGGCGTTGGGCAGCTGGTCGCCGAAGTTCGGCAGCACCGCCATGGGCGTGCCCGTGCGCACCGCTTCGCGGATGCTGTTGTAGCCGCCGTGGGTGACGAACAGGTCGGCGCACTCCAGCAGCAGCGGCTGCGCGAGGCGGTCCGTCAGGTGGACGTGCGGCGCGGGCTCGACGCCGCCGGCCGCTTCGATGCCGCCGGTCGCCACCACGGCCGTGCACTCCAGCCGGGACAGGCCCGCGATGATGGTCGCCAGCTGCTCCGCCGGGTCGGTCATGCCCACCGGCAGCGGGGTGCCCGGGGGCAGCACCTCGCGGAACATCGGCAGCGCGGTGCCCACCGCGGCGAACACCAGCGGCCGGTCGGCGGGGAGTTCGGCGACCCAGCCCGGCAGTCCGGCGGTGCGGTCCACCACGGTGGTCTGGCGGTAGGCCAGTACGGTGGCCGGGAACCGTGCGAAGGAGTACTCGGCGGGCAGGTAGTCGAAACGGCCGTGCGGGTAGAGCGACCCGGGCTCCTCCTGCACGGGCAGCCCCAGCTGCTCCCGCAGCCGGTTCAGCGCCGGGAGCAGCGCCGCCGGGTCGAGGATGTTGACGGTGCCCGCGGGGATGGGCAGCTGCGGGATGCCGAGCTGTTCGGCGAGCAGGCAGGCGCCGATGTCCATGCCGTCCCGGATGATCGCGTCGGGGCGGAAGTCCCGGGCCAGCTCCGCGAGGACGCGGTGGCCTTCGAGGGCCATGTCGCCGGTGAGGCGGTCGACCAGGACCTTCAGGTGCGCTTCCTGGCCGCCCTCCGGCGCGTCGGCCCCCGCCGCCTCGGCCGCCTCGGCCGAGGCCCGCCCCATCGCGCTGAAGTCGATGCGCGGCAGGGTGGGCTCGACCGTCACGGGGTCGGCGGCGAAGACCGGCGCCACGTCGGCCGTCGTGACGACCGTGACCTCGTGTCCGGCGCCGGCCAGCGCGCGGGCCAGCGGCAGCAGGGCTCGGCCGTGCGAGGGGGAGCCGGTGGCGGTGCACAGGACGCGCATGGTGTTCCTCAATTCTGGGCCGGTGGGAGGTTCGATCACCGTAGAAAGCCGCGAAAACACGTGTCAAAGACGGGTGACGGCGGTCGGCGACATTGAGTCATTCCCAGGGGAAAGGGCTTGTAAAGAGGAGGTGGGTGTGGGCAAAGGCGTCCCGCATCCGGGGCCGCGGCGTGATCCGGAGCGGGGTGCCGCACGCTCCGCCGCCCGCAAGATGCGATCAGCGGCGGGGCGCCACACGATGGGACCACGCAGGCGCCGCGGCGCACGGCCGGCAGGAAGGCGGACACCCGACGTGGAGCACATCGAAGAGCGCTCGGCGCCGTCCGGAACCGGCGGAGCGGACGGGGCCGCGTCCCCGGTCGAGGCCGCCCGCTCGTGCCTGACCCGCTCCTCCGTCTGCCTGATGTCCCCGGCCTCGGTACGGGAGCACCTGGGCGCGGACGACGAAGCCTGGGCGCGCTTCGCCGCGCACTGGGACGAGCTGGGCGAGGACCGGTACGCGGCCGAACGCGGGACCCGCAGGCTGCGCCGCTACGGACAGTTCTCCCTCACCCCGGCCACCGGGGAGCTGGAGCGGCTGCCCCACACGCCGTTCGTCCAGCCGGAGGACACCAACCCCCTGTACGAGACGGTGGACCGCGACTTCGAGCCGCTGACCGACACGTTCGCCGCCGACCCGCTGCTGCGCCCGCTGTTCGACCTGCTGGCACAGGCGGCGGCCGCGCTGGACGACGCCGGGCGCTGGATCGTCAAGGTGCACCCGTTCCGGGTCGTCGCGACCGCCGGCGACGAGGGCAACCCGACCCCGGAGGGGCGGCACAAGGACGGGGTGACGCTGGTGTCCTCACTGCTCGTCAACCGGGAGAACGCGGTCGGCGGCCAGAGCTGCGTCTACACGCTCGACGGGCGGGAGCTGCTGTGCACCACCCTGCACCGTCCGGGCAGCCTGCTGCTGTCGGACGACCGGGACTCGCTGCACTGCGTCTCCCCCATCCGGCCGATGGACATCACGGCGCCCGCCTACCGCGACGTACTGGTGACCACGCTCACCGCCGCATAGCCGCGGCTCCGCCCCGGGCTGCAAGGAATGGTGCGACCGGGGTACCCGTGGCGGGTGTTCTTCATCAGACCGCCGGGCGTGTACGCGCCCCAGGAAGACACCGGGATGCTGGCCGCGGCGCTCCGGCGGGAGACCCTGCGGCCGGGCGCGGAGGTGCTGGACGTGGGGGCGGGCAGCGGGGCCCTGGCGGTCGCCGCGGCCCGGCACGGTGCCGGGCGGGTCACCGCCGTGGACGCCGCGCTCGCCGCCGTGCTGACCACCCGGTTGAACGCCTGGTTCGCCGGGCACCGGGGCCAGGTGCGCGCGTACCGGGGCGACCTGCTACGCCCGGTGGCCGGGCGCCGCTTCGACCTGATCATGGCGAATCCGCCGTACGTGCCCAGTGCCGCACCGGTGCCGCCGCGCGGCGGCCGGGCGCGGGCGTGGGACGCCGGGCCCGACGGCCGGGCCGTGCTGGACCGGCTGTGTGCCCAGGCGCCCACGCTGCTCGCCCCGGACGGCGTGCTGCTGATGGTGCATTCGGGGCTCTGCGATCCCGTCCGGACCGTGGAACTGCTGGCCGGGGCCGGGCTGAAGGCCGCCGTCACCGACCGGCGGTCCATCCCTTTCGGGCCCGTGCTGCGGCGGCGCGCGCCCTGGCTGGAGGCCCAGGGGCTGACGGCTCCGGGCCAGGACAAGGAAGAGCTGGTGGTGGTCCGTGCCCAGCGCCCCGCGTGAGGAGCAGGAGCCGGTACGAGAGTGCGCGCACGGCGGGCGCGAGGACGCCCGCCGGGTCGTCCAGGACCCCGGGGGCCCGGTGCTGATCGAGGGCCCTGTCGAGGTGCAGCTCGACGACGGTACGACGGCCCGTTCGGACCGCCCTTTCGTGGCGCTGTGCATGTGCCGCCGCAGCCGGTCCTATCCCTGGTGCGACACCAGCCACCGCGGGCGCAAGCGGCCTCCGGGGCCGCGCGCCCGGACCACCGGGGACTCGTGAAACAACGGTCGGGGCTTCAGAGCGGGGCGAACAGCGAAGTCCGGCCCGCCTGCCACGCGTCGAGCAGATGCGCGCCCAGTCGCTCCTCCAGCAGGTCGGTGGCGGCGATGCCGAAGGCCACGTCCGGCGCGAGGGCGGGCTCCTCGCGCAGCAGTCCCCGTACGACCTGGTGGCGCACCAGCTGTTCGTGCACGGCGTCGGCCTCGACGTGCTCGGCGTAGAAGTGCACGGCGGCCGGTCCGGCGTCCAGCCGCTCCAGCGCCTGCGCGAGGCGGCGCGAGCCGGGTGACGAGGTGACCTCCACCCAGGCGAAGTGGCCGACCAGGGCGCCCCGGTGCGCGCGGTGCAGCCCGAAGAGCGACATGAGGTTGTTGACGGCGAGCATCTGCCGCGGGCAGACGCCCAGGTAGTGGCCGTAGGCGGGGTCCAGGCCGAGGTCGGCCAGGAGGCCGGCGAAGAGCCGCGCGTGCACCCGCTCCGCGCGTCCCGCCCCGAACTCGTCGTACTCCACCGCCATCATCCCGGCCTTGGCCTGGCCCCACAGGCGCGGCACGACCCACAGGTGGGGGTCGGCCTCTTTGAGGTGGTACAGGGACCGCTGGGCCGCGTACTCGCGCAGGTGCCACAGTTCGCCCTCGTCGCGCAGGAAGTACGACACGCCGGTGCCGTCGGCGGGCTCCACCAGCAGGCCGTCGAGCAGCGCGGTCACCTCGCCCGGCCGTGGGAGGTCCGCGCGCAGCGCGCCGAGGAAGCCCTTCTCCAGCAACGCCCGGAAGCGCAGCAGCTCCGGGTCCCACTCCCAGGTGTCGGGCACGGCGTCGAAGCCGCGGTAGTGCAGTTCGTAGCAGAGGGCCAGGGCGAGGTGGAGGTCGTCGCCGTACGGGTCGGCGGCGGCCACCGTACGGGCGTCCGGCAGCCGTACGGTGCCGGGCGGCCGCTCCAGCGCGGAGACGACCGCCGCCGACAGGTCTCCGCGTGCCGGGGGGCGTCGCACGTCGCGGTCCTTCCCTTCACCCGACCGGGGCATGGTGTGCCGTGTGGTTCACGGGTGCCCCGGGGGTGCCCGGGAAAACGCGGGCGGCCCGTCCCTGCGCACGGCGGGTGACCTGCCCGTACGCCCGGCCGGGGTCACCCGGCCCGCCGCTCTTCCGCCGCCGGCTCGCCGGACACGTCCGAGCGGGCGAAGTTGGTCAGTTCGTACAGCAGCTGCTTCATCTCCACGAGCAGTTCGCCGCCTGCCGCGGTGGCCGCGGGGTCGTCCAGCCGCCGGAACTCGTCCGCCAGCTCGTCGTACAGCTCCTGGGACCGGTGGCGGGCCGCGTGGTAGCGCTTCTCCGCGTCCTCCCGCTCGTGGCCGGCCAGCAGGTCCGCCTCGGCCTCGCAGAGCGCCGCCGCCTCGTCCGCGAGGTCGGCGTAGCGCCGCAGGAACTCGGCGCCGGGCGTGGTCAGGCGGGCCCGTTCCCCGGAGGCGCCCGACAGGGTGCGGGTGATGGCCCCGAGGTGGTCGGCGGCGCGTTCCCACACGGTGTCGGCCTTCTCGGGCGGCGGCGGGGGCGGTCCGGTACGGCGCAGCCGGAAGCCGGGGTTGAAGCGGGAGCTCTCGGCGGTCCACTGCCGGGCGCTGGCCAGCGCTTGCAGCACCTGGCCGAGGCGGCGCGCGCGGTCATGCCAGCCGGCCGCATCCGTCGCGCTCCACTCCTCGTCGCGCAGGCCCGCGGCCATCGTCCGCAGCAGTTCGGCGGACTCCCGGGGCAGCCGCCGGAGCTGGTCGTGCACGTTGCGCAGGTGCACCGGCGGCAGGACGAGGGCGTTGACGGCGACGCCGATGACCGCGCCGATCATGGTCTCGACGAGCCGGTGGCCGACCTCGGTCAGGGAGTAGGCGCCGTAGGTGATGACGAACAGGGCGGTGGTCGCCCCGTAGATGCCCTGGGCGCCCAGTCTGCGGTGGGTGCCGACCAGCGTCATCACCGGCAGCACCAGAAGCATGGCGCCCAGCGTGCTGCCTTCGGTCGCGGCCATCGCGGCGGACGCGAGCAGCGCGCCGAGCACGATCACCACGAGCTGCTGGAGTCCGGAGCGCAGCGAGCGGTAAACGGTGGCGTCGACCAGTGCCAGCGCCGTCCAGGGCGCCATCAGGGCCAGCGGCGCGTTCAGCCACCAGCCCGTCAGCGCCCAGGCGACGGTCGCCGCGCCGGCCGCCTTCAGCGACTGGACGACGGTGTCCCGCTCCGGCCCGGAGTGCCGTACCGCGGTCCGCACCGTACGGCCGACCGCCGTCGCCTCCCACCACAGCCGCCGCCACGCGGCCAGGGCCCGCACCTTCGCCAACTCCGCCTCCCGGGCCGCTCCCGCGCTGGTCAGGACCGGGCGGTGCCCGGTGGTACGGCGCGCTGGGTACCCATGATCGGCGGGAGTAGTCGTACGGCGGGCGGGCGCCGCCCTCGAACACGCTCGCCGCCCTCTCGGCCGCCCGGGTGATCCCCGGCCCCCGTAAGGGTGGTCACGCGGGCCGGGGCGCTTCGCCGGCACGTCCGTCCGCATTGACTTGGGTGCACCCCGCGCGCCCTCCCCCCGTCCCCGACCCCCGTGGAAGTCACGTTCTGATGCGTATTCGTTCCGCCGTCATCACCGCGGTCGCCGCTGCCGGTGCCGCCGCCCTGGTCCCGCAGCCCGCCGCCGCCTCGGGGTCGAGCCCGGTGGTCTCCTCCCTCACCGATTCCAAGGCCGTGGAGTTGCTGCGCATCCCGTTGAGTGAGCGCAATGTCGAGCTGGCCCTGGACGCCGTCGAGACGGTCGCCCGGCCGCTGAACATGGAGAAGGGCGCCTCGTTCACCGGCCGGTGACACCCGGCGCCCGCAGGGCGCACACACGTACGAGTCACCGCGCGTGTGCGCCCCCGTCTGCGCCTGTCCGCCCCCTTGTCCCGGCGGGACGGTGGTGTCCGAGACCGGTACACCGGACCGCGGACGAGGAGAGCGAAGTGATCCACATCAGTGAGACGCTCATGCTGCAGACGGTCGAGGAGTTCCTGACCGAGGAGGAGATCTCCCGGCTGCTCAAGATCATGGACAGCGAGGCGGCCGGCTGGCGGCCCCGCCACCAGGCCGAGGTGCTCCCGGCCCCGGCGACCGCACACGAGGTGCTGGGCGAGGCCACCCTGCGGGCACTGCCCGCGATCCGGCGCAGCATGCCGTCGATCGCCGGGTCCGGACACTGGGGCTACACCGAACTGGCCGTGGGCCAGGGCGTGCCGACCCACCTCGACGGGATCAGCAGCCCGCGCACCCCGCCCCGGCGCATCGGCCGGATCGGTGTGACGATCGCGGACGCGACCGAAGGCGGCCGCTTCTACATCGAGACCACGTCGGACAGCGCGCCCTGGACCGACACCCTGCTGGGCGCGGCCGACGGGTACGAGCCGGGCACCCCGATGAGCCGCAGCCTGCCGCACGGCCCCGCGGCCCACGAGCGGACGCCGCAGTGGCTGAGCGCGCCGCGCAAGAGCCGGTGGCTGACCGACGCCGGGCCGGGAGTGGCCGTCGCGTACGGCGCCCAGGTCATCCACGGGGTGACGCCGGTGCTCCGCGGCCGGGTGCGCAAGTTCGTCACCGACCTCGTGGACACAGCGGCGGCCTGACGGCGCACGGCCGGGTGCGTGCGGGCTCGTGGAGCCCGCACGGGGCCGCTCCCCCATCAGGCTGCCGGCTGCTCAGCGCCGTACGACCGACACCCTCGACACCCCGAGCAGACCGGCCAGCGGCACTTCGGCGGACTTCTGCTCCGGGCTCACCGCCAGGCCCTGTTCCCGCACCAGGTCCAGCAGCCGTTCGGCCAGCGGCATGACCATGTGCCGTCCCCAGCACCGCTCGTTCGCGTGCCCGAAGGGCAGATAGCCGGGCTGGTCGTCGGCGTCGAGGGCCGCCCAGCGCTCGGGCCGGAACTCGTCCGGCGCGTCCCACAGCCGCGGATCGCGGTGGCTGAGCAGCGGCAGCAGCAGGACGTCGTCGCCCGCGCCGATCCGGTCGTCGAGGGCCGCGAACTCCGGTGACGCCACGCGCAGCAGGTTCCACGAAGGCGGCAGCAGCCGCATCGACTCGTACAGGATGTGACGGTTCGGTATGTGGTCCTCGAAGGGCGACCCGAGCCAGAGCGCGTTGGCGACGAGCGTGGACACGGTGAAACACACCGGTGCCGCTGCCCGCCGGTACAGGCCCATCGCGTACCGCCGGTCCCCGTAACCGGCCGCGGCGGCGGCGAGACCCGCCAGCCGGGACACCGGCGCACCGGCTCCCGGGCAGCCCGGCAATGCCGCGCCCGCCGCGATCACCGTCCAGGTCAGTTTGGGCGTCCATTCCAGCTTGCGGTCCACGAGCACCCGCAGCCGCATCGGGTCGGACCCGAAAACCAGGTCCCGGAGATAAAGGTGCGCCGCCCGCGGCCATTCCCCCGACAGGTCGGCCGCCGCGCCGCCTTTGCTGTCGGGCCCGGCCGGCCTTTCCAGTGCGGCGCGCACATCCAGGGAAACGGCCCGCATGACCGCGGAGGATTCGGGGCGGCTGATGGGCCGGCCCTGGAGGGGTTTGAAGGTGGGCCGTTCGGCCGCGTTGGCCGGTCTGCTGCGCAGCACGGCGTCGATCAGCGCGGGCCCGGCGACGCCGACCGTGTCGGCCTCCAGCCGGAAGACGTCCGCGCCGCGGTGCTCGCTGAGGAGCCGGCCGAGCCGCGGCGTGAAGACCGTGACCCGGTCGCTCCGTTCCGTACCGTACGTACGCATCGGCGGCCTCCGAGAGCCTGGATGAGGGAACTACCGGGTCACGTGCCGATCAGTACCAGATGTACCAGGCGTAGGACTTCAGGCTCTTCTCCGCCTTCAGCTTCTTCTTGAGGGAGTTGATGAGCTTCATGACAGCACCTCCGGGACAGTGGACCGACTGAACCGAACACTGACTCCTGCGGGCCGGAACGCGGAATACCCATGCTCCGCCACTGAATCCGGCTTTCCGCTTTTCGTCAGGGGAAAGTGAAGCCCAGCGGCGAAAGGTACGTCAATGTGGTCAAGGTCACCGCAAATTCGGGGTATTGGGGGTTTCGTCGGCGAACGGGGCCGAAGGGACGGGCTGTACGGAACGTGCGCCCCGGCGTGGGAAATCGCCGCCGCGCCCGCCCCCGGAGGCGGATAACGCCACTTCCCCGGCGGTGACTGCCACCTCCGGGTGCCGCCTTCCACGCTGGTCCGCGACCGGCCCCGGGCTGCCCGCCCGGGGCCGAGGCGTCGACAACGCTGGAGGGGATTTCCGATGACCGCTGAGCGCGTGCTCGCGCCGCCCGGTGCGGCGTACCGATGGCGGTGGTGGGCGCTCGCCGCCCTGCTGCTCGCCGAGGCGATGAACCTGCTGGACGCGACCATCGTGCAGGTCGCGGCGCCGGCCGTGCACGCCGATCTGGGCGGTCCGGTGTCCGACGTCCAGTGGTTCACGACGGCCTACACCCTGCCGTTCGCGGTACTGCTGATCACCGGCGGGCGCCTGGGCGACATCGCCGGGCGGCGGCGGATGTTCGTGCTGGGCGTCACGGGCTTCCTGCTCGCGTCCGTCGCCTGCGCCCTGGCGCCCGGCGCCGGCTCGCTGATCGCCTTCCGTGTGGTGCAGGGGGCCGCGGCGGCCGTGGTCATTCCGCAGACCATCGGCCTGATCAAAGCGATGTTCGCGGGTGCGGAGCTGGCCCGCGCCCTGGGCACCATCGGCCCGGTGATGGGGCTCGCCGCCGTCTGCGGACCGGTGCTCGGCGGCTTCCTCACCCACGCCGACCTGTTCGGCTCGTCCTGGCGGGCGGCGTTCCTGGTGAACGTCCCCCTGTCGCTGCTCGTCCTCGCCCTGTCGCCCAAGCTGGTGGACCACCGCGCCCCGCGGCGCCCGGCCCTCGACCTGACGGGCACACTGCTGGCCATGGCGGGCGTCGGGCTCGTCGTCCATCCGCTGATCGGGGCAGACCTCGCCGCGCTGTCCGGGTGGAACTGGGCCTCCGTCGGGGCCGGACTGCTGCTGATGGCCGTCTTCGTCCGGCATCAGCGCGGTGCCGTCGCCGCCGGGCGCAGCCCGCTGGTGGAGCCGAGGCTCTTTGCACACCGCAGGTTTCCGGCCGCGCTGGTGGCCTCGGCCTCGTTCTTCGCGGTGACCAACGGCCTGATGATGGTGATCGTGCTCCAGCTTCAACTGGGCCTGCACGTGACCGTATTGGCGGCAGGGCTCACGCTGGCACCGTGGTCGGCCGGTCTGGCCGTGGCGTCCTGGGCGGCCGGTGCCCGCCTCGTCCCGCGCTTCGGGCACCGGACGATGCCGCTCGGACTCGCTGTGCTCCTGGCCGGCGCGCTGGCCGCCATCGCCGTGTACCGCACCGCGGACCCGACGGCCTACCCCGCACCACTGCTTCCGGCGCTCGCGGTCGTCGGCCTGGGGGCCGGCCTCTTCACCCCGGCGTTCTTCACCGTCGCGCTACGGCCGTTGCAGCCGCAGGAGATCGGCTCGGCCGCCGGGCTGCTGAACGCGGTCCAGCAGCTGGGCGCGACCCTCGGCGTCGCGGTCCTCGGCAGCGTCTACCTCCACGCCGCCGGGCCCGGCGGCGCCGCGGCCTCCCTGCACGCCGTGCAGGTCGCGTTCTGGTCCGCCGTGGCGCTGACGGTGATCAGCCTGGTGGCGGCCAGGATGATGACCGGCGGGCCGGAGGCGGGAACGGTTCACTGATCCGCCCGTACGGCACTCCCCCGACCCGACCGGTACGCGTGAACCTTTCGCCGCACGCGGCCGATCGGCGTACGGAACGGCGTTTCCCGGGACGTATCGGCTCGTTGGGCGTGGACGAGCCTTGTCCGGCAAACCGGCCTCCGCCGGGCCGCGGGAAGGCTCTCGCGTCCGGGGCGCTGGGCTCCGGCGCCAGAGAGAGGACGACCTGTGCGAAAGATGAGCTACGCCCTGGCCGCGGCCGTCGCGCTGAGCGGCATGCTGTTCACGGGAGCGACCGCCGAGGCCGCCGCCACCGCCCGCACGCAGGCGCAGCCGAGCGGTCCGCCGTTCCCGTACGCCGACTGCGTCAAGGTGGTGAAGAAGCAGTACAAGGGCAAGAAGGACCCGAAGGCGACCTGCGACGCGCTGGTGCGCAAGGGCTACATCAAGAAGCCGGGCACCTGATCCGGCCGCTCCTCCCGACACCGGGCCGCGCGCCCCGGGCTCCGCGCCCGGGCCGCGGGGCCCGGCCGGAGCCCCGTACGGGACCGGTCCGGGCGCCCGCGCGCACGTCTGTCAGACGGTAGCGCGCGCACTTCCACGGCGAACGCCGCGCACGCCCCTTGTGCGCCGGTGGCGGCCGGGGCAAGCTTCGTTGATGGTAAAAGCAACCCGGTTCTGAGAAACGGCCGCAGCTCGCGAGGATAAGGGCAGTATCCGGGCGGCCTGTTGCATGACGCTTATGGGGACCGGGAGCGCGGGAACGACTCCTCCTTTCGTCGATTCCCTTGTGGACGCAGCGTCAGAAGCGTCCTGCCCTATTGGTACTGGCCGACCGGCCGGCGAGGAACGCGCGCAGTTTGGCGAGACCACGTACCCGGGACAGGGAAAGGGGTTCCATGTCGTCTCCAGGCACGGTTCCACCAGTATGCGGCGGCGTGACGTTCATGGACTACGGAGTTTCCACCCTCAGGCGGCTGCTCGGCAGCGCGGGCCTGAACGTCGAACAGGGTGCGAGGGTTCTGCGCAGGATGCTCTCACCGTGGGGAGAGCGGCGGATAGGAACACATCCGGACTGGCGTTCCGATGTCTGCGCCGACGGTTCGCCGATCGAGTTCTCCGCCGCCTTCTCGCGCGAGCGCACGCAGATACGGGTGCTCGTGGAGGCCGTACCGGACCGGCTGAGCACATCGGCCGCACAGAAGTCGGCACTCGGCCTCACCCGCGGACTCACCGAGGATTTCGGCGCCGTCGACGACCGTCTCGCGGCGGTCCACGACCTGTTCCTGCCGGACGACGGCCCGGCCGGATTCGCGATGATGCACGCCGTCGTCTTCTCGCCGGACAGCGCCCCCGAGTTCAAGGTCTATCTGAATCCGGACGCCGACCGGCGCATGACCGCCGTCGAGCGGACGCGCGAGGCGCTGGGCCGCCTGGGATTCGGCAAGGCGTGGGACGCGATCAGCGAATACGCCCGCCGGGGATTCGACCTCGACAGGATCGTCTACCTGGGCCTCGATCTGGTGGACGGCCCCCAGTCGCGCGTGAAGGTGTACTTCCGCCATTACGACATTCCCCCGGCCGAACTGGACGCCCGCATGCGGGTATCGCTCCAGCACGAGCCCGGATTCCTGGAGGATTTCTGCCAGGCACTGACCGGCAACGGCGGTGAGGCGCGGCCCCAGCCGCTCGTCAGCAATCTGACGTTCACGGCGGTCGGCGAACACACACCGGTGTCCGCCACGCTGTACGTCCCGCTGTGGGTGCACGCGGAGAGCGACCGGACCATACGGGACCGCATCAGCTCCGTCATGGCCCGCATGGGCCTGCCCGCCGGCCGTTACCGGGCGCTGCTGAGCCAGGTGGCGCGGCGCCCGCTGGCGGGCGGCCGCGGCATCCACACGTACGCGTCGGCGCGGATGCAGCACGGCCGCCCCCGTATGACCACGTACTGGTCGCCGGAACTCTACGACCGGTATCCGCCCGCCCGATACCAGCGGGGGTGAGCACCGTGCCGCGCCACGACGCGCTCCGTTCGCTGTTCGACGACGCGCGGGTCCGCCCCGACCTGCTGCGGCGGCGCTCGCCCGTCCGCTGGGGCGCGGTCCCGTCCGACGTCATTCCGCTGACGGCGGCCGAGCCGGATTTCCCCGGGCCGCGAGTGGTCCGGGACGCGGTGATCGAGGCGGTCGCCGACGGCTATTTCCCCTATGCGGCACCCGAGGGGTCCGAGGAACTCCGGGAGACCTTCGCGGAAGTGGCCGAGGCCCGCCACGGAATCGGAAATCACCCCGATCGCGTGGTGCCGGCCCCCGGCACGGCGGCGGCGCTGTGGGGCGTGGTCCGCCTGCTCTGCGCAGAAGGCGACGAATGCATTGTGCTGGACCCGGTGGACCTGCTCTTCGGCCAGGCCGTCGATGCCGTGGGAGCCCGGCGCGTCTACTGCCCGGTGGACAAGAAGACCGGGCAGCTGGACACGGACCGGCTCGCCTCATTGGTGAATTTGCGCACCGCGCTGATCTGCCTGTGCAATCCGCACAATCCCTTGGGCACGGTCTTCGGCGAGGCGACGCTCCGGGCGGTGGAGGACATAGCCGCCGCCCACCGCGTCCCGATACTTTCCGACGAGGTGTGGAACGAAATCGTGTACCCGCCCGGGAAGCACATCAGCATGGCGCGCCTGGACACCGGGAACAGCCGGCGCGTCTACACGGTGACCGGTCTTTCCAAGACGTTCGCGCTCCCAGGGCTGCGCATGGGCTTCGTCATCGCCCCGACCCCGCGGGCGGCGGACGCTTTGCGGCTCGCCTTCCAGCGCCTGGGCGCCGCGTACAGCATGACGCCCTGCACCCAGGCCGGCGCCCTGGCCGCCCTGCGCCACGGCTGGCCCTGGCGCGACGCATTCCTGGAACACCTGCGGGACATGCGGAATTACTGTGTGGACCGGCTGAATGCGATACCGGGCTTTTCCTGCGGCCGCCCGGACGGTACGTACGTCCTGTTCCCCGATGTGTCGGCGCTCGGGCTGAGCAGCCGGGCGATGGGCGAATTCCTGCTGGCGAAAGCGCGGGTGGCCGTGGTGCCCGGCACGGCCGAGTGGTTCGGCCCGGCCGCCGAGGGCAATATCCGTATCAGCTACGCCACTTCGCGGGCCGTGCTGGAAGAGGCGCTGCACCGCATCGCGGGCGCCGTCGGAGAACTCGTACCCGGTGGCCCGGCCGCGCTCCGGGCCACCGGGACGCCGCAGCGGGCGTGACCGGCGTACCGGCCCCGTCCGTGCATCAGCCGCGCAGCCATGCCTTCAACGCGGCCCACCAGGACGTACGCCCCTTGGGCACGGGAGCCGCCGGGGGCGGGCCGGGCGGGGGCGTGGCCGGGGGCTCGGCCGCGGGCAGGGAGCCGTCGTCCGGGGTGGTGCCCGGCAGGCGCTCGAAGGCCGTACCGGCGGACGCGCCGGAGTGCGCGGGCCGGGAAGCGCTGAACGTCACCGGGAGGCTGGTCAGATGGCGTGTCATCCAGCCCGACGTCCAGCGCAGTTCCTCCTCGGGGATGCGCAGCCGTACGTCGGGCAGCCGGGCCATCAGCGTGTCGATGCCGGTGTCGGCGATGGCGCGGCCGATGTTCTGGCCGGGGCACTCCTGCGGGCCGCTGCTGAAGGCGAGGTGCGAGCGGTTGCCGTGCAGCGGGATCGAGGGGTCCGGCCGGACGGCCGGATCGTGGTTCCCGGCGGCCAGGCTGAGCAGCAGCATGTCCCCCGCCTCGATCTTCTGGCCGCCGACCTCCGTGTCCACCGCGGCCCAGCGGCCGGGGATGGTCATCAGCGGCGGTTCGCTCCACAGCACCTGCTCCACCACGTCGGGCAGCGTCATCTGCCCGCCGGCCAGCGACGCGTGGCACCGGGGGTCGGTCAGCACCATCCGCAGCGTGCTCTTGAGGAGGTTGACGGTGGTCTCGTTCGCGGCGATCAGGACGACCCGCAGGTGGTTCCACACCTCCTCGTCGGTCAGCCGGGAGGAGTGGTCTATCAGCCAGGACGTGATGTCGTGCCCGCGGGTGGTGTGCTTGCTCCGTACCAGCTCCATGAGGGTGTCCACGATGAACGCGTTGCTGGCCACCGAGGTCGCGGTGCCCGCCACCATGTCCCGGCTGGCGGCGACCAGCCGGGGCCCGTACTCGTCGGGCATGCCCAGGAGCTGGGTCAGCACGAGCATGGGCAGGTGTTCGCAGAACTCCTCGGCCAGGTCCGCCTCCCCGCGCTCGGCGAAGCCGTCCACCAGCTGGTGGGTGAAGCGGGTGATGTGCCGCCGGATGCCCCGGCGATTGAAGCGGTCCAGGCTGTCGGTGACGGCCAGGCGCAGCCGGTTGCGCTCCTCCCCGTCCAGGAACAGGCACACCGGCTGCCAGGCGATCATCGGGAGCAGCGGCGAGTCCGGCGGGACCCGCCCTTCCCTGAACCAGCGCCAGTTGCGCGAGTCGCGGCTGAAGCGGGCGGGCGTGCCGGCGACCTCCAGGATCTCGCGGTAGCCGAGGACGAGCCAGGCGGGCAGGTCACCGTCCAGCAGGACGGGCGCGACGGCCCCGTGCCGGGCGCGCAGGCGCTCGTACAGGCCCATGGGGTCGGCGGCCGCCTCGGGGCCGAAGAGCCGGGCCAGTCCGTCGGCGGTGCCGGGCCGGGCGTGTGCCGGGCACTCCGGAGGCGGCGTGGCGGCCCACGTGGTGCCGGGCTGTTCGGGAAAAGGGAAAGTCACCGTGGCTCCGGAGTCGTGGTGGTGAGGGTGTGCAGATAGCGCATGAGGGTCAGCAGGCCGTCGCGGCTGGAGCCGCGTTCGCGGGCGTCACAGTCGATCACCGGCACCTCGTCGGGGATGTCCAGGGCCTGCCGGAGCTCGGAGACCGGGTACGACGGGGCGTCCGGGAAGGCGTTGACGGCGACGATGAAGGGCACACCGCGCTCCTCCAGGCGGCCCATCACATCGAAGCTGTCCTCCAGCCGCCGGGTGTCGACGAGGACCACGGCGCCCAGCGCGCCTTCGAAGAGCCCGTTCCACAGGAACCAGAAGCGCTGCTGGCCCGGGGTGCCGAAGACGTACAGGACCAGCCGGTCGTTGAGGGTGATCCGGCCGAAGTCCATCGCCACGGTGGTCTCGCTCTTGCGCTCGACACCGGCGAGGTCGTCCACGCCGGCCCCGGCCTGCGTCATGATCTCCTCGGTGGTGAGCGGTCTGATCTCGCTGACCGAGCCGACCAGGGTGGTCTTGCCGACGCCGAAGCCGCCGACGATCACCACCTTCACCGCCGTGCTGACCGAGGCCGGCAGGACGTCCTCGCCCCGCGGGCCTACGACGGGTTCAGAGATTCTGTAGTCCATGCATCACCGCCTCCAAGAGTTCGATGTCGGGCAGCGACTTGGCCGGGACCGACGCCCGTGCCTCGACGTGGCCGCTCGCCAGAAGTTCCGTCAGCAGTACGGTGACCACGCTGACCGGCAGGTGGAGGTACGCGGAGACTTCGGCGACGGACAGCGGGTAGTCGCAGATGCGGACGATGGCGGCGAGCTCCGGCTGCATGCCGGGACCGGCCTCGCCGCGGCTCACGATCAGCGTGACCATGTCGAGGGGGGCCTGCCGTCCGGCCGGTTTCCGGCCGGAGGTGAGGACGTAGAGCCGTTCGGGCCCGCCCTCTTCCCAGGCCCGTCCCTTCTTCTGCTCGGGGTCGCTCATGGGATCTGCCGGTCGGACCGCGGCGGACTGGAGAGGTGCTGGCCGATCCGGGCGACCAGGTCGCGCATCCGCTGCCCCATCAGGCCGGCGTCCACGTCGTCGTCGGCCAGCACCGCCAGATACGCTCCGGCACCGGCCGCCATCAGGTAGAAGAAGCCGCCGTCGACCTCGACGACGACGAGTTTCATCCGGCCGTCGCGGTGCGGGAACTCGGCGGCGATGGCCGCCGACAGGCTCTGCAGCCCGGCGCATGCGGCGGCGAGGCGGTCGGCGGTGTCGGTGTCCGTACCGCACTGCGCCATGCACAGGCCGTCCGAGGACAGCACCACGACGTTGCGGGTCTGCGGGACGCTGGACGCCAACTCCTCCAGCATCCAGTCCATGTTGAGCCGCTGCTGTGTGGCCACTTGCTCACTCATCCTTATCTGCTGGCTCAGTCACTGTTCGCGCTCCGCGTCGCCCGGGCCCTCGGGACCGTGTGCCGGGGGCCCGTCCGGGGTCGCGCCGGAGGCACCGTCGAGGAAGGCGGACATCCACAGCCCGGCCGGCGGCGCCGGGGGGCGGGGTTCGGTGGCGGAGGGGGCCGCCTGCCGCGGCTCCGCCGACGGGAACAGGGGGCGGGTGGTGCGCCGCCTGCGCTGCGGGAGCCCGTTGGTGGTGCGCGGGGCGTGGGCGGGCACCGACTCGTCGGCGGCCGCCGTGGCACGGTGCCTGGGGCCGCCGGGGTAGCGGGGCGGCGGCAGGCTGGGTGCCTTGGCGATGGCCCCGCCGGGCGCCGGGGTCACGGTGATCAGTTCGGGCGGTACGACCAGGACGACGCGCACGCCGCCGTACGCGGACACGCGCAGCGACACGGTGAAGTGGTTGGTGTGGGACAGCCGGCCGACCACCGCCAGGCCGAGCCGTGGCGACTCGCCCAGGTCGTCGAGGTCGAGTCCGCTGGTGGCGTGCTGCGCCAGGGACCGTTCGGCGCGGATACGGGCCTCGTCGGTCAGGCCGAGCCCGGCGTCCTCGATCTCGACGGCCACCCCGGTCTGGACCTCGGTGGCGGTCAGGTGGACCCGGGTCTGCGGCGGTGAGTAGCGCGTGGCGTTGTCCAGGAGCTCGGCCACGGCGTGGATCAGCGGTTCGGCCGCGCGGCCGAGGATGCCGACGTCGGCCACCGAGTGGAGGTCGACGCGCTGGTAGTCGGTGATTCGGGACATCGCCCCGCGCAACACGTTGAACAGCGGGATGTCCTTCTGCCACTGCCGCCCCGGCCGGGCGCCGCCGAGGACGGCGATGCTGTCCGCCAGCCGGCCGATCAGCGCGGTCCGGTGGTCCAGGTGCAGCAGGTCGTGGAAGACGTCCGGGTCCTGCCCGTGCTTGTCCTCCAGTTCGCGCAGTTCCAGCGCCTGTTGGTGCACGATGGCCTGCACGCGCCGGGCGATGTTGACGAAGGCCCGGCGGGCGGAGTCGCGCAGGTCCTCCTCGGCGTCGACGGTCAGGAGGATGTAGCGCACCACCGCGTTGTGCGCGGTCTCGAACCGGGGGCTGACCCGGGACACCGGGCCGGTGGTGCGCAGTACATCTTCGATCGACGTGCCCTGCTGGAGCCTGGCCAGGGCCTCGGGCAGGGTCTCCTTGGCCAGCCGAACCGTCTCGGTCTCCTGCTCGGCGAGCAGCCGTTGCAGGAACGCCTCTCGTTCGGCGTACTGCTTGCGCAGCGCGTCGATCGCGCGGCCCCGGCGGGCCGCCTCGGCGGCCGCGACGGCGACGGCCGCGGTCGCCAGGACGCCGATCCAGGCGGCGTGGGCGCGGGCCGCCGACGGCAGCAACGACACGGCCACGGCCGTACATATGGCCAGCAGGGCGGGTGGCAGCAGCCACGGTGCGGTGGCGGCCGGCCCCGGCCTCCCGGGTGGCGAATCAGCACGAGCCATCGGCATCCTCAGAGCGCTAATGGAAGGGACAGGGCGTCATGCGCGGTGTTCTCGGGTGGAAAGGCAGCGGGAAGACAAAAGGCGACGTGCCGCGCGCGAAGCCGGGTCCCAGGACGCCCGTGCCCTCGTGCGGCGGCGGCTTCGCGACAGCCGTCGGCGGCTTGTCGCAGCCGTCACAACTCGCTGCGCGGCAGGAAGCATAGTCCGGGCGGAATGACTCCGTGGGGCATGTGCATACACCACATGAATGTACTCACGTACGAAATTCAGAAGAATCGTTTGGCGCTGGCGTTTTACCGACATCACGAAAAGCGGGAGCCGTTGACCTGCACGGACAGGAATTCTGCGGTTTTTCGGGGCGTACGTCGGCGGGCGAAAAAGACAGAAGTGCCCGCACGCCGGGAAAAGCGTGCGGACACCGGTCTTCCGGGGCCGGTCCGGTGGATTTCACCGTCCGGTGATCGCCGGCAGCCTCACCCGCCGGAACGGTGCCGGTGCTGCCCCCGGCTGCTCTGCGCGTGCCGGGCCGCGGGCTGGGGGGCGCCGGCGAGGTCGAGTTGGCGTACGAACTGGTGGAAGCAGAGCAGGACGGTCAGCGGCGGCAGGCCCGCCACGGCGATGCCGGACGGCGAGGGGTGGACGCGGGCGATGCACAGCATCATGGCGACGGCGGCGAAGAAGATGACGACGGCCCAGGAGTGCAGGGTGCGGCGCCGGTGGACGCGGGCGCGCAGGATGGACAGGGTGGCCACCACCCAAGGGCCGTAGATCAGCAGCGGCCACAGCGCCGCGACGTCCGACGGGGCCACACCGTCCGCGATGGCGCGCAGCGGCGGGTAGGACGCCACCGCGCCCAGCGCGGAGACGGCGATCGCGATCACCGCTGTCAGCAGCACGGACGACGCACTGAGCAGCCGCCGCCAGGTCCAGGCGACACGCCCGGCACCGGGCGTCGCGCGCGCGTCGGCGGCCTGCGGGCCGGGGGCGGCGGGCGCGGTGGGCCCGACGGGCCGGTGGGCGGCCTCGGCGTGCGGGTAGGCCGTCTCGGCGCGCTGGTAGCCGGCCTCGGCGTGCGGGTAGGCGGTCTCGGCGTGCGGGGGGCCGGTCTCCGCGTGCGGGTACGCGGGTTCGGTATGTGGGTGGAAGGCTTCGGCGTGCAGGTACGCGGGTTCGCCGGGGCAGTACACGGCCCCGCCGGGCGGGAACACCGGATCCGGGCCGTCGGCCACGGCCGGCTGCTCGGCCGTGTCCCACAACTCCGCCATTTCGGGGCCGAGTTCCTGTACGACGGCGGCGTCCCACCCGTCGTCGATGATCTCCTGCGCCAGGGGCAGGTCGTGCGCGAACGGCACGCCCGCGCCGCCGGGGAAGGAGACGGCCTCCTCCGTGCTCTGACGTGGCAGCCGGTGCCGGCCGGTACCGGGAGGCACGGGGACCCGCGGGATGTCGTTCACTGCAGCTCTCACTGGAATCGGTGGTGGCCGGTGGACAGGGGCCGGCCGACGCGCCGCCCTCGGGGGCGGCGGGCGCCGGGGATGCCGTTACCGGTCGTCGTCGCTGCCGTCGAGGGTGGCCAGCAGCTGTTCCAGCAGGTCGCCGGTGTACTCCAGCCGGACGCGCTGTCCGGCGCGCAGCAGGTGGACGTCGGGCCGGACGCCGGGGGTGGCGCGCGGCACGGTCGCGCGCAGTTGCCAGGCGCCGAGCTGACGGGTGGGGGAAACGCTCGTCTCGGTCATACGTCGTCAACGAACAGGTGTCGAGGGGGGTGACTGCGGCATACGGGCGAATCAGAATTAAGATAACTAATTCCTCATAACGGCTCTCCGGGACGAACCGGAAGCAGTCGCACCGTCACGAGTCGATCAGATCCAGCGCCGCGCGGCCGCCTCATCGGGCCGCCATCCGCTCAAGCACCGCTGACCAGCACCAATACCATAAACGGAGAGTTACGGACATAACGCCAGGAACCCCGGCGACTCGGGCGTGTTTTGCGGGCCGCTCGCCGCCACGGCGAACCCCGCGTACGCCCAGATGGGCAGCACCACACATTCCCTTCACCCCAGTTGAAGCGCGCCAATCACCGGGCCAGGGTTCCTACGCCGCGCCTCGACCGTGCCGAAAGCCCGAACCGCGCGACATTCACGCAGAGTTGACGTCGGCGGCACGAGCCCCTGCACGACTGCCGGACACCTGGCCGAGGCACCGGCCCCGCCGCGGGAACACACACCGCCCCTTGCACCGGAGCCGATCCGTCAGCAGCGGGCGAAAGGAAGAGCGACGACCACAGAGTTCTGCGCCCGGGGACCGGCCGGGCCCCGGGCGGTCCCGCGCATCACGAAGGTGCATGCCTCATCCGCCCGTTGGGCTTTGGGCTGAACGGGTCCGCCGGGGGGCTGCGGGGCCTCCGGCGGAGTCGGCGCGTCCGCCTGTGCGCGCAGGACGCGCGTGGTGTGCTCGCCGAGGGGGAAGAACAGCTCGATCGCCAGCTCCGAGAGGGTGACGTCGGCCGGTGCGCCGAAGGTGGCGATGGTGCTGAACAGCGCCAGCTAGCCGTACGGGGTGCGGAACCGCATCGGCACCACCGCCTCGCGCGGTACGTGCTCCCGCGGCGGGGCCGGCGCCTCGCCCGCGGGCACCTCGTAGGCGCTCACCTCATCTTACAGCGAGCGCAGTTGGGAATCGCCGGTCGTCTGGATCTGTTGCAGCAGCCCACTGAGGATGTACGCGCGCACCTCGCCGTAGTCGACCGCATGCGCCGGAAGCCCTGGGGGTGCAAGGCCAGCCGTATCACGTTCGGTTCGCCCGCCAGCAGTTCCGGTGAGGCCACGCCGAGCAGCACGTCCATCGCCCGGTTGGCGCGGACGACGTTCCACATTCCACAGCCGGTCGACGACGACCGCCGGGTACGGTTCGTGCCCCCGCAGCAGCATGTCCACCGCAGAGCGCGCCGCGCTCATGCCCTCGCCGTCCAGAGGCCGTACGCGGTACACGGGCGCGTAACCGGCCGCCATCAGCAGACTGTTGCGCTCGCGCAGCGGCACGTCCAGGTGGTGGGCCAGGCGCAACACCATCTGCCGGCTGGGGCGGGCCCGCCCGGTCTCCACACAGGACAGGTGTCGTGTCGAGGTGTCCGCGCGCAGAGCCAGTTCCAACTGGCTGAGCTTGCGCCGCAGCCGCCATGCCCGCAGCAGCACCCCGGCCCGCGGCAGTTGACCGACTCCCATGCGGCCGACCCTACCGAGGCCCTCGCTGACCGGCCATGACCTACCGGGTCATACGGGCCGGGCACGCCCCGATGCGCTCCCGGGCGCGCCGCAGACCCCGGCGGCGCCACACCCGCCTCACGGTACGGGGGTGGCCCGGCCGGCCCCGGACCGTGCGGTCGTGCGCGGGTGGCACCTGATGGGGCCGCCCTTAGATGGTGAGGATGACGTTGATGACCACGGCCACGGCGACGATGGCGGCCACCACCCAGGGCCACATCGGGCGCTCCCGGGACGGCTTCCAACCGGTGGACTCCGGCATGACTGCTCCTGACGCTGGTTCGTACGGTGATGAGGGGTGCGGGCCCCTCGGGCGACGGGGGACGCTCAAGGGGGCCGGTGGTGTGGCTCTGACGGCACAGGCACCCGGGATGCCGCCGCCGAGCCCGGTTCGGGGGCTGCTTTTCGGGACTGCTTTTCGGGGGCCTACTGGTAGTCGTCGCGGTTCAGACAGGTTTTCCGGAGGTCTTCGAGCAATGCGTTCTGCTCGGAGATGTATCCGATCACGGTCCGGCTCGCCCCCTCCCCTCGACTTCCACGCTGCGCATTTTCCGAGCGGTTTCTGCGACGGCCGTACGGAGCTTCTCGTCCGACGCCTGGCCGACCATGGAGTCCAGTTCGTCGGCGCGTTCCCGGATTTCCTTCTTCGTCTTCTCCACATCATCAGGGAACGGATTGGTGAGGGCCTTGCCCACGATCCGTGCGCACAGTTCCACGCGGTTGGCTTGGCCGTCTTGGTGCTGACGTCCTGGCAGCCGCCGGCACCCACAGTCAGTGCCACCGCGGCGAGAACCGCGACCGCCACGACGCCCGTCCGGCTACGGCGTCGGCCGCCGCCCCCGACGCTCGGTTCCTTCGGTATCACCTGCCGGCCCCCCTGTCGTGGTCCGGCGCGGGTGGCGGACCTTTCTGCGATATCTCCATGCTGCGCCGCCGGACGCCGCCGCGCAGTGGGACAGACTCCCCAATCGAGGTGCAGAGAACTGCACCAAGGCGGCAGTGCGTACCGCCGGTCCGGGAGCGGGGTTCCAGGCCGCAGGCCGAGGGCCGGGGCTGGCCACTAATACGCGGCGCGCTGCCGCGCGGCATCACCGACCGCTTCGACGAGGAGGGGTACCTGCGTGCACAACTTCCCCCGGGGCTCCGCCTGCCTTGGCAGGACGCGTTCGGCACGAAGGACCGCGCGGAGGTGCAGGCGTACTGCGATGCCAACGCCATCGAGTAACCGGCCGGTGTTCGTGGTTCGACCACCTGACGTCCTGCCATGCGCCCGCGCTGCGCCCTGGGTTGGACGGACTCCTGCTGGAGGAACACGGCCCCTGGGTCATGCCGACGGATACCTTCACCTGCTCACGCCGTACGCCGCCCTGGCGCTCCTGCCGCGGGGCGCGGCGGCACCGGCGCCGCTGCTGGCGCTGCTGTCTCCGAGGTACGCGCGCGGATTGGTCCTGGCGGGTGTCGCCCTACTGGCGCCCACCGCGAGCGCGATCATGACGACGTACCAGACGCTCGTCACGCCCGACCGATGCGCGGGCGGCCGGCCAGCGTGACCGGCATCTCCACGAGCGCGGCCTCCGCGCCGGGGCCGCTGACCGGCGGTGTGCTGCTGGAGACAGCGGGCGGCAGCGGCCACCGCCCTGGTGCGCACGGCGGTGTTCGGGCCCTCGCGCTGGTGGTGTCCTGCGCGCCGACCCTACGGACCTCCCCGCGACCGAAGGGGCTGGAGGCGGCCGAGTAGGCCCAACGTACGGCGGGGACCGCTCCGTTCCTGGACCGGCCCCGCAGGCGTTCATGCCCGCAGATACGTCAGGACCGCCAGCACGCGCCGGTGACCGCTGGCCGAGGTGGGCAGGCCGAGCTTGGTGAAGATGCTGCCGATGTGCTTGTTGACCGAACTCTCGGCGATGAAGAGGGACTTCGCGATCACCGGGTTGCTCTGCCCCTCGGCCATCAGCGCCAGCACCTCGCGCTCGCGCTGGGTGAGGGTGCTCAAGGGGTCGTCGCCGGCCCGGCGGATCATCAGCTGGGAGATCACCTCCGGGTCCATCGCGGTGCCGCCGGCCACGATCCGGTCCAGCGCCTCCAGGAATTCCTCAGTGTTGCCCACCCGGTCCTTGAGCAGGTAGCCGACGCCCGACGCGCTCTGGGCGAGCAGTTCGCCCGCGTAGGCCCGTTCCACGTACTGCGACAGGACCAGGACGGGGAGTTCGGGGATCTGGCGGCGGGCCTCCACCACCGCTCGCAGGCCCTCGTCGCGGAAGGACGGGGGCAGCCGGACGTCCACCACGGCGGCGTCGGGGCGGTGTTCGAGCAGGGCGGGCAGCAGGTCGGAGCCGTTGTCGACGGTGGCGCAGATCTCGTGGCCCTCGCCCGCCAGCAACAGGACCAGCCCCTCCCGGAGCAGCGCGTGGTCTTCGGCGATCAGGATCCGCATGGAATCTCCACTCTGAGTACGGTCGGGCCCCCGGGCGGGCTGACCAGTTCTGTCGTGCCGTCGAAGGCCGCGACCCGGCGGCGTACGCCCATGATTCCGCTGCCCGCGTGCTCCGAGGCGCCGCCGCGGCCGTTGTCCTCCACGTGGATGAAGATGCTGCGATCGTTGATCCGCAGCCGCACCAATGCACTGTCGGCGCCGCTGTGCTTGGCGACGTTGGTCAGCGCTTCGGAGACGACGAAGTACGCGGCGGCCTCCACGGCCGCGGGGGCGCGGGGCGCGGTCGCCGCGTCGTCCTCGATGTCGATCGCGGTGGGCACCTCGTTCAGCGCGGCCAGCGCCCGCACGGCGTCGATCAGGCCGCGGTCGATCAGGACCGGCGGGTAGATACCGCGGACCAGCTGGCGCAGCGACTCCAGTGCCTGCTGGGCGAGTTGCTGGGTGGCATCGACCATCTCGGGGACCTGTTCGGGCCGTACGTCGAGGGCCCGTTTGATCATGCCCAGGCGCAGCGACACCGCGACGATTCCGGCCTGCGCCCCGTCATGCAGGTCGCGTTCGATACGGCGCAGCTCCGCGTCGTGCGCGTCCAGCGCCTCGGCACGGGTGACGGACAGTTCCCGCACCCGCTGCTCCAGCGGGACGCGGGCGCGGGTGACCAGGACTTTCCGGGAGCCCAGCGCGTGCACCCGGGCCAGCGCCACAACGATCGCGGCGGCCACCGCCGCGTAGACCATCCCGACGAACATGGCGCCGATCGCCTTCGGCCAGGAGTCGACGGTGATGATGATGACTGCGTCCCGCTCGCTCGGCGCGAGGCGCCACCACAGCGGCGCGGAAAGCCAGTTGACGGCGCCGCCACAGGCCATGATGGCGGCGACGCACAGGGTGGTGCCCAGGATGCTGTGGGCGAGCAGCCACACGATGTCCTTGCGCACGGCGGGATCGCGCAGCGACAGCCGGGGGCGGCGGGTGTCGGCGTCCACCCCGCGGTAGTACGTGACGACTTCGGCGTCCAGGACGCGGGACACCCGGCGGCGATGGAATTCGGCCACCCGGCGCAGCAGCCGCAGGACGACCGGCAGCAGCAGGAAGCCGGTGCCCACCAGGCACAGGGCGAGGGTGGCGACGAGCAGGTAGAAGAGGCCGAGGCCGGCCAGTCCGGTGCCCAGGCAGAGCACGACGTAGCCGATGGCCTGCGGGAAGCGGCCGAACAGCCGGCGCGGGAGCTCCCGCGCGGGCACCCGTCGCAGTGTCGTGAACAGCGGTAAGGACATGACCGAGTGACCCCCCGACGCAACGGCGCGATCACGGTACCACCGGCGGTGCCGCCCGAACCGGGTCTCAGAGCCCTCCTGGAGCGCCGGTCCGGGGGCCTGCCACAGGCCGCGGGGGCACTTATCTGCACCTTCAAAACTCCAGCTCACGTGGTGGTCCACCGTGTGCCCGGAGATCTAGCGTGCTGAAGCGGAAAGACCGAGGACGGACTGCGCAGCGAGGGGACGGACGTGAGCAGAAGGGGCCGGGCGACACGGGGCGCGACGGAGGCGGCGCCTCCGCGGCCGGACGAGGCCACGCCCTTGGGCAACGGAGGCGACCGGCGGGCGGGCGGAGGACCGGTGGTCAGCCTCAGCGGCGTCCGCAAGACCTACGGCAGAGGCGCCGGCGCGGTACACGCGCTGCGCGATCTGTCCCTCGACTTCACCCGGGGCTCCTTCACCGCGGTGATGGGCCCCTCGGGCGCAGGCAAGAGCACCTTCCTGCACTGCGCGGCGGGCCTGGACCGGCCGGACGCCGGGACCGTGGTGCTGGGCGGCACCGACCTCGCGAGCCTGAACGAGGTCGAGCTGACCCTGCTGCGCCGGGAGCGTGTCGGCTTCGTCTTCCAGGCGTACAACCTGATGCCGGCGCTGACCGTGATGGACAACATCACCCTGCCGCTGATGCTGGCGGACCGCCGACCCGACCCCACCTGGCTGGACCGGGTGGTGGCGCAGGTGGGGTTGAGCGACCGGCTCGGGCACCGGCCGTCGGAGCTGTCCGGCGGCCAGCAGCAGCGGGTGGCCATCGCCCGCGCGCTGGCGCCCCGCCCCGAGGTGGTCTTCGCCGACGAGCCCACGGGCGCGCTGGACACCCGTACCGCCAAGCAGGTGCTGCAACTTCTGCGCGACGTGGTCGACTCCACCGGGCAGACGGTGGTCATGGTGACCCACGACCCGGTCGCCGCCTCCTACGCACACCGTGTGGTCTTCCTCGCGGACGGGCGGTACGCGGAGGAGATGACGCGGGCGACGCCGGAGCTGATCGCCGAGCGGATGCCCCGGCTGGGAGAGTGGTGATCCCGTGTTCGCCCTCGTGCTGAAGACGGTCAAGGAGCGCAAGAGCGGCTTCGTGGGCGCGTTCGTCGCGCTCCTCGGGGCGTCCATGCTGATCACCGCCTTCGGCATCATCCTCCAGTCGGGCATCGACTCCGGTGTCCCGGCGCAGCGCTACCGCGACGCCGCGGTGGTGGTGGCGGGCAAGCAGGAGTTCTCGGTCATCGAGGGCAAGAGCACCAAGACGAAGGCGCTGGACGACGCCGTCGGGGTGCCGCGCTCGCTGGTGGCCAAGGTCGCGGCGGTGCCGGGGGTCCGGCAGGCCGTGGCCGATCTGCGCTTTCCCACCCAACTGGTGGGCGAGGACGGCGGTGTGCTCAAGGGCGAGGACGGGGAGGGAGCGTTGGGCGCGTCCTGGCCCGGCTCCGTTCTCGGCCCGTTCCACCTGATGGGCGGGCGGGGCGCGGAGCGGCCCGGCGAAGTGGTCCTGGAGAAGTCCCTCGCCGAGCGGGCCGGGGTCAAGGCCGGCGACACCATACGGCTGGCGACCACGCAGGCCGCCGCGCGCTACACGGTGGCCGGTGTGGTCGAGTACCGCGGCCCCGGTGACGGACTGCGCACCCCGCCGGTGTTCTTCTCCGAGGCGCAGGCGCGGCAGTTGTACGGCCGGGACGACCAGGTGTCGGCGATCGGCGTGCTCGCCAAGGACGGCACCGCCCCGGAGGAGCTGGCGGAGCGGATCGAGGGCAAACTCGGCGGCACCCCGGCGGACCTCTACACCGGGGACGCGCTGAGCAGCGTGGAGAATCCGGACGTGGCCTCGGCCCGGGGCAGCCTGAAGGAGCTGGCCGGTTCGCTGGGCGGCACGATCATCTTGATCACCCTGATGGTGGTGAGCAGTACGCTCGCGCTCGGCGTCCACCAGCGGCGACGTGAGCTGGTGCTGCTGCGGACGGTGGGGGCGACGCCCAAGCAGATCCACAAGGTGATCGCCGGTGAGGCGTTGGTGATCTCCCTGCTGGCGTCGGTCATCGGCTGTCTGCCGGGGGCGCTGGCAGCCGGGGCGCTGCGCGGGGCGCTGTCGGTGATCGGCGTGGTGCCGGACGACTTCGCGTTCTCCTACGGGCCGGTGCCGATGCTCGCGGCGGTGGCCATCGGGGTGGCGACGGCGCAGATCGCGGGGTTCGCGGTGGCCCGCAAGGTGGTGGCCATCCGCCCGGTGGAGGCGCTGAGCCAGTCCCGTACGGAGGCGCCCACGCTCGGCAGGGCGCGGGTGACCTTCGGCGTCCTCCTGCTCGTGCTGGGCCTGGGGGCCTCGCTGCTTCCGCTGTTCTTCGGCTCCGTCTTCGCCGTCGCGGGGGCGGGCAGCGGCGGCCTCGTCATGGTCATCGCCATCCTGATGCTGGCGCCGCCGGTGGTCGGGCGGGCGACCCGGCTGCTGGCCCGGCCCTTCCAGCGGCGGTTCGGCACGCTGGGCCATCTGGCGGTGGCCAACACCCGTGCCAACTCCCGGCGGCTGGCGGCCGGCATCGGCCCGCTGATCCTGGCGATCGGCTTCGCCTCGGTCCAGCTGTTCATCCCCACCACGACCAACGAGGCGGCCAAGGACCAGGCCGCGGCGGGCGTTGTGGCCGACTACACGCTCGGCAGCGACCTCGACGGGCTGCCCGTGGCTGCCGCCGGGGACATCGCGCGGCTGCCCGGTGTCTCGGCGGCGGCCGGGGTGGTGCGCACCAAGCTCTTCGCATCCCGGAAACTGCTGGACTCCCCCGAGATCTTCGACTACGAGGCGCAGGGCGTGACGCCCGGGAAGCTGGACCAGCTCTTCGACCTGGCAGTGGAGAAGGGCGACCTGAACGGCCTGGGCGCGTCGCCGGACGCGGTTGCGCTGAGCAGCGGCGCGGCGAGCACCCTGGGGGCCGGTGTGGGCGACCGGGTGCGGCTGCACCTGCCGGACGGCGCGCAGCAGGAGTCCAAGGTCGTCGCCACCTACCGGAGCGGGCTGGGCTTCGGGGACGTGACGCTGCCGCACGACACGGTGATCAAGCACAGCTCCAAGCGGCTGGACGACGCGGTCCTGGCACGGCTGGCACCGGACGCGAACCGGGACAAGATCGCCGACGGACTGTCCAAGCTGGCCGCGCGCTATCCGGGGCTGAAGGTCGCCGACAACGAGAGCATGGCGCAGGAGACGAGCGCGATGGCGGGGCTGGTCGGCAGCGCGCTGCCGCTGGTGCTGGTCTTCGGCTACATCGCCGTGGCGGTGGCCAACACCCTGGTGATGACGACGCTGAGCCGGACCAGGGAGTTCGCGCTGCTGCGGCTGGTCGGCGCGACACCGGACCAAGTGATGCGGATGATGCGTACGGAGACCCTGATGATCATCCTGATCGCCGTGGTAGTGGGCACGGTCGTACCACTCCTCCCACTGATAACGGTGAGCCTCGGCCTGACCTCCTCCCCCGTGCCCTACATACCGCCGCTGCTGTACCTGGGCATCGTCGCGGCGACCGCGGCACTGGCCGCGGCAGGGGTCCTGCTGCCGACCAAGCTCGCACTGCGCTCGCCACCCGCCGACGCCATCAGCATGCGCGAATAGCCGCGCCCGTACGCGCTCCGGCCGGCGGTCCCCAACGGGGGCGCCGACCGTTCCGTACGCCGGGCCCCGACACGCGGCCGACCGCCCTCAGTCGGAGGTCCGGGCCCGGGACAGCGCCAGATCCTCCTGCGGAGCGTGAGGCACGGCGACCACCTGTGATGCGTGAGGCATGACGGGCGCCTCAGGCATGTGAGATACGACGGGCGTCTGTGGCGGGAGGCGTCGGGCGTGGCGGCGACGGGGTACGACATGCCGACGCACGTCGTCGATGCCGCGCCGCATGGTGGTGCGGAGCCACTTCCCGACGGGCCGTTCGACCAGGCGGTGGATGACCCAGGCAGCGACCAGCATGACCACGGTCACCGAGGCCACCAGAACCGGAGCGGGGACCCGGTTGCGGAAGTGGTGTATCAGGGTCATGCCGATGTTCATGTGGATCAGGTAGAGCGGGTACGTGAGCGCCCCCGCGGTGGTGAGCCACTTCCACTGGGTCCGGTCGAAGCGACCGAGTGCGATGGCGCCGACAAGGGCGAAGCCGGCGATGATGACGAGGCGCGCGGGCCAGGTGGGCAGCGTCTGGGCGACAGCCTTGCCGAGGCTCGTGGCCAGTCGGTAGTCGATGTAACGCTGGGCGAGCAGCAGTTGCAGCACCACGATCGCCCACAGGATCGCGTTGGGCCGGTACCGGCGCATCAGGTAGAAGGCGACGCCGGCGATGAAGAACGGCGCGTACTGCGGCATCGCGAACGCGGTGAGCAGCGGCGTTCCCATGACCGGTGCCAGGGCGGCAGCCGCTGTCCACACCCCGCACAGAATCAGGCAGTTGCGGTAGGTGACGCCGAACAGCATGACCACGACCACGATCAGGTAGAACTTGAGCTCCACGAAGAGCGTCCAGTACACCGGGTCGATGTTGGGCGTGTTGTTGCCGGCCTGGAGCATCGTCAGGTTCGTGATCACATGGCCCCAGCCCCGTAGGGACGTGACCTCCGGCCACAGCTTCACCACCACCGCGGTGAGCAGGATGGCGGCCCAGTAGGCGGGGAACAGCCGGGTGAGCCGGGACACGGCGAATTCGCCCACCGTACGGCCCCACACACTCATGCAGATCACGAAGCCGCTGATCAGGAAGAAGACCTCCACCCCGAGCCACCCGTACTGGGCCGCGTAGTGAGCGGTCGGGAAGATCGTCTCCGTGGAATGGCCCCAGGGCCGGGCGAGGGCGACGTAGTGGTAGAAGACCACCATCAGCGCGGCCAGCAGCCGCAGTCCGTCCAGTGCGGCAAGTCTGTTGCCCGAGCGACGCTCGCTCATGATGCTCCCCCCAGCGCTCTGGTCAGGAACGCTCCTGGTCCGAAGGATTCACGGGCTGTACAAGCCCCGCGGGTACATAGGTGGTACGCCGCTCCGGTATGACGGGCAGGAGAGCGGTGGTCCTGCGCGAAGTGGGAGTGCCCACGTCCGACATCACGAGGCGGTGGCCGGTGATCCGTGTGTGGCCGGACTCGGTGCCATTCGGCGCCGGGCCCCTGCCGGAAGAAATCCGTCCGCCCAGGCAGGTGGGCTCAGGCCGGCTGCTTGGCCCATGACTGCGCAAGCCCATGACAGCAATGCGGTGCAGGGAATCGGCAGGGCGCAACAGGCACACCCACGCCCGTCTTGCCCGAGTCGTACGGACCTTGCCTGCCTACTCGCTTGCTTGCTCGCTTGCTCGTGCGGATCTCGACCGGGGTGCGCCGATCGTCCCGATCAGTGGACACCCCGACCGGCGTCCACTCTCCCTTGGGGGCAGCCCGGTGGCAGAGGAGCGCTCGGCAAGCGCGACGTGTCGGCCACCGTCGCGGAACCAGCCGAGGCAGCCACAACGGTGGCAGTGATCCGCCGTGCGAGCTTCATACGAAATCCCCCCGTGGGAAGCGTGGCTTGACCGTGCCGTGCACCCACCCGGAGATGAGTCGGTGTTCAGGCACGCAAAGGCAGTTGGGCAGTTCAACCTTGGAGATGCCAGATCCAAGCACATGGCCACACCCACCACCGGGGCAACAAGTCGGGCATTGAGTAATGAATCACGTCAAACACCCTTTGTGTCTTTTCTTACTTGTTACTTAGGCATCTACCGATAGAGATGACCCGCTTCGCGTGCATAGGGTGGCGTCGCCAGTCCTGTTTCCGCCGCGCCAAGGGCCGGTCCGAGGTATGACGGCGCGAGGCTCACGATACGCACCGGGCGTCCGGGGTCGGCGACAGCGGTGTTGTGCTGACTGGCGTGCCGGGCCAATGACCAGCCGTCTTCGCTCGTTCGCCCCGTCGGCTCGTGTGCGAAAAGTCTCGGTCTCGGTTACGGAAGTGCCCCCACGATGGTGCCGCGCCCCCGGGCTCCGGTGACGTACCAGCTGACCCAGGCGAAGGCACCGCCCGACCGGCTTCATCACCGCCTCGGCCAACCACCCTTTCTGGGCGGCCGACGCCTGGACAGCGGCCGAAAAGCTCAAGCCTGGCGCCACGCCTCGAACCCCGTCCGGTACGCTGGCGATGATCATTCGCGTGCGCGCCTGCACCGCAACGCAGCAGGTCTGCAATCTCACCGCCAAAAGCATCCATTGCGGTGATCTCGACAAGGACGAGAGACCCAGGAACCCACGCCCGGTCACACTTCGATCCGCCCGTCACTCCCGCCAGGAATCGGCCTAGGGCCACCTTTCGCCAACGGAAGCCGGACTCAGAGTCCGATCAATGAGACGTTGAACGCACACGCCCCTTCCCTTGGGGCACCGCCGACCACTCCGCCCCCAGGAAAGAAGACAACAACACACAGATGCACTACCAGCACCTCCGCACTTTTCTTGATGACATGCGGGAAATCCACGATCAACTCACTGAATTTTCCACCGACCTCTTGGCGCGTCACGATTTCGGCCACGAAGTCGGCATGGGCCATCAACTTCGTATCGAGAAGGACGACAGCGGCCAGACCCTGCACGTTCTTCTCAGTCACCCGCTCATGATCCCGGTGAGCGAGGACTTCTCGGAGATCAACGAGATCACTCTGCATGTGCGCCTCTCAGTGACCCGAACCGATTGTGCGGCACGGGTCGCCGTCGACACCTATCTCGACGCGGCAATGGGCAGCGTCCCGGAAGGTGAGCACATCCTGCACGAGAAGCAGCTCGACGGCGTACCTCTGGAAGAGGCCATCACATTCCTCAAGGATGGCGTGGAGGAGCTGTGCCGGATGACGCATGTGCTTCAGGAACTGGAAGGGTGACGAGAAAGATGACCTACCGCCTAGAAGACAGGCGCCGGCAAGACGTTTACGAACTCCTCACGGCGCTGGAGAACATCAACGAAGAGCTGGGGCGCCTCACCATCGAACTCCTCTTCACTCTCGGCGAAGGCTTCACGCTGAAGCACGATGTCGACATCAGTCATCAGGGTGACGCGACCGTCATTTCCCTCGTGCATGTATACAAGTACGAAACAGCGCCGGATTGGGTAACGCAGGATGTCATCAGAGTGGTGGCGAGCCTCATCACCCACCCTTCGCACTGCGACGCCCGAGTCGCAGTCGAATACGACCTTCTCAGCGCATGCAATAGCCTACCGGCCGGCCCCGGAGTCCTCCGGGAGCAGCATTGCCAGAACGACACCGTGGAGGACGCGCTGCTTTTTCTCCGACAGAGCGTGGACGACCTGTGGAATGCGGAGAACCTATTGGCGACGCTCATCCGTTGAAGGTTTCCCGGAAGGACCGCACCGCACCGACCGGTCAGACATGACCGGTCGAATCTGCCTCGGCGACGTGGCCGACCGTCGAGGCGGGCGGCCTACTGCGCAAAGGAGCGCCGGCCCGATATGCCAACGGCGTTGACCAGCACCGCGACAGCAGACCGTCCGTGACTCACCCGACCGCCCGGTCCCGTTTCGCCTTGTCTTGCCGACGGAGCCGACTGTTCATTCAGCCGGAACCTCCGCCGCCTTGCTCGCACAATGGCTCGCAGCGCAACGAGCTTCGCCAAGAACGCCGAGAGCGCACAGAAGTACAGGCGGGAGCCAGTCAGGCCTCCTTGGCGGCCCGCTCCAGAATCACCACACACTCCGCATGATCCGTCACCGGACAGGTGTCGCGTCGGCCACCGGCTAGAGAAGCTGCAGATCAGAGGACTTTCCGTGGCTCAGTACGCGACCGCCTTCCGCGCCATCGCAGGCGACCACGGCATCAACGTCGTCCTCAACTCTGCCGCCGGCGACTACCTCGACGTGCCCCTGGTACTTCTGGGTTCCGGCGGGCACCTCCTGGATTTGGGTAGTACCGACCAAGCTGCCACTCAGAAAGCGGGTCGGCGGCCGCGGACGGGGCTGACCTCCTCCAGGCGCTCCGCGAGGTCGAGGAGGAGGGCCTCGGTCCACCAGCGGCTGACCAGCTGGACGCCGAGCGGCAGGCCGTCGTCCGTGGCGCCGAAGGGGAGCGCGACGGCGGGCAGGCCGGTCAGGTTGAACGGTACGGTCGCGCGCATCACCGCGCGTGCCGGCAGGGAGACACCGTCCACGTCGAGGCGGCTGCGGCCATGAGGCGGAGCGGGAAAGGGGGTTACGGGGCACAGCAGGACATCGTGGTCGGCGAACCATGCGGCAAATCGCGTGCGCAGCTGCTCCACCTCGTGTTCAGCGGCGACATAGTCGGCCAGCGGAATCTCGGCGGACTCCAGCGTGGCCGCGATGACCGGGTGCACCTCCGTCTCGCGGCCGGAGGTGACGGCGCGCAGGGCCGGCCGTACCTCCGGGGGAAACAGCGTCGCCGAGAGCAGGGTGCAGTCCCGCTCGGCGAGCCATGGAAGCTCGCTCTCCCGGACGTCGTGCCCGAACTCGGCCAGCGCTGCGGACGCCGCGGCGACCGTAGCGGCGACCTGTTGATCGACCGCGCCGAACGCCGCCGCGGTCCAGCCGATGCGCAGCCGGCCCCTGCCGCGGGTGCGGTCCGGGGCGGGCAGCGCCACGGCGTAGGGGTCGCTGCCGTCGGGCCCTTCCATGAGGGAGAGTGCCAGGCGCAGGTCGCGCACGCTGCGAGCCATCGGGCCCGCGTGCCACCAGCGGCGCGGCACGGCGGGAAAGTGGCCGGTCATCGGCACCCTGCCGTGGGTGGGTTTGATCGAGGCGATCCCGGTGTCGGCGGCGGGGCCGCGCACGGAGATGGCGACGTCGCTCCCGATGCCGAGCGGCGAGAGCCCGCTCGCGATGGCCGCCGACTCACCGCCACTGGAGCCCCCGGGAGTGCGCTGCGGATCGTAGGGGTTCAGAGACCTGCCGGTCAGACGGTTGTCCGTCTCGGTCCAGTAGGACATCTCCGGCAGGTTCGTCTTGGCCAGCAGGATGCCGCCGGCCTGCCGAAGGCGGGCCACCGAAGTGGCATCGGTATCGGGCACCCGGTCGGCGAAGAGTGTCGACCCCCAGGTGGTGGGGGCCCCTGCGGTGTCGAAGGAATCCTTGACCGTAAAGGGAACTCCGCCGAGCGGGCCACCGGCCGGTCGTGCTGCGGCGCGCAGAGCCTGCTCACCGAGCACGGTCACGAAGGCGTTCACTCGGTCTGCGACCGCCTCGACCCGGTCGAGATGGGCAGCCACCACTTCGACGGCGCTCACCGTGCCCGCTGAGATCAGACTCGCGAGGCCGACCGCGTCATGCCATACGAGATCGCTCGGCTCCATCGGCTCCAGGGCCCCTTCCTTCGCAACAAACTTTCCGAGCCTGCCTGTTCAACTCACCCTACGGAGGGCGGACTCACACCGTCCGCGAACACGACGAGCAGGCCGCCACCGCGGCGAGCACGTGATCGTCTCGCTCGGGTCAAGGTTGGCGGAGCAAGGAGCGCCCCCGCGTCCAAAGTGATTGCCGTCTTCGGGGCCGGCACCGCCTTGGTGCCTCCCTCGCCCGCCGCTTCGGCCGTGCGGGCTTCCGGGTGGCCCTGGTTGGGCGCCGGCAACAGCGCCTGGACGCCCTCATCGCGCAGTTGGCGGCGGGCGGTGTCGAAGCAGCCGGTTTCACCGCCGACCTGTCCCGGCCCGACGGAGTGCCGGTGCTGGTCGCGGACATCCGCGACCGCTTCGGGCGCATCGACGTGATCGAGTACGGTCCGTTCAGTACGAGCAGAGCCACACCTCGGCCGCCGAGCGGATGCCGCTGTCCTGGGCCAGGGCCTCTCCCGGTGCTCTTGCTGACACCGGTGGAAGTGGTGCGCGCCGTAATGCCGGAGTGGACCGGCCGGGGAGACGGCGCCTTCCTCCTGACCACCGGTGTCACAGCGATCCACCCCATGCCCGGACTGAACTGTGCATCACTTCCACTGCACCGGACACAGGGGACGCAGCCGCCAGGCACGGGACGAACACCCGTGTCAGTCGTGCTCTTGGGCCGTGCCGGTCCGGGGCGTTCCGGTGCCGGTCAGGGTCCACATGGCCAGGAGGTCGAGTGCTTGTCCGGACGACGATCCGGGTTCCGCGGTGTAGACGAAGAGGGTTGTGTCGGGGTCTCCTGGCAGCGTCAGCGTCTCGTACTCCACTGTCAGTTCACCGACGAGCGCGTGGTGGAGGCGTTTGGAACCGTGGGTGCGCTGGTGGACCCGGTGCTCTTCCCACCAGTGGTCGAATTCCGTGCTCTTTTCGCGCAGCTCTGCGATAAGACCGTTCGTGGCCTGGTCATCCGCGTCCCGTCCCGCCTCCAGACGCAGGCTTTCCACGGCGGCCCGTGCCTGGTCCTCCCAGTCGACGAACAAGGACCGGGGTTCCTCGCCGAGGAACATCCAGCGTGCGTAGTTGCGGTGCCGGACGGGTATCTGGTCGAAGTCGGTGAACAGTGCCTTGGCCATCCGGTTGGCCGCCAGGACGTCGCTGCGGCGGCCGAGGACCAGGACCGGTTCGCCGTCGAGTGCGTCGATGAGTTGGTGAAGGCCGGGGCGGAGTCTTCGGGCACCTCGGCTGTGACGCCGTGACGGCGCGGCCGTGACTCCGACGAGGGTGTGAAGGTAAGTGAGGAGGCGACCCGACCGACCTTTGGTGAGGGTGGTGAACACCACGGCATCCCGGTCGAGTCGGTGGATGTGTCGTTCGAGCACCTCCAGGACGTGGGATGGGAGCGGTACCTCGCGTCGGCTCTTGGAGCTCTTCGGGTACTCCTTGATGCCGCTCCTGGTGTTGACCTCCACCACGAACAGGCGTGAGCGGCGCTGATCGATGCGGTGGCGGTGAAGGCCGGAGAGTTCGCCCCATCGCAGCCCGGTGTAGAAGCCGAGCAGGCACATCGTTTGCCACACGGTGGGCAGTTCGTCCAGGATGCTCTGCGCCTGGTCGAGGGTGAACCACTGCGGCGGCTTGACGGCTATCTGCGGCAGGGACTCACCGCGATCACATCGTCGTCGACGGCCGCACGCATGATGGAGGACGTCAGGTTGTAGGCCCGCTTGATGGCGGCGGCGCCCGCTCCCTTCTCGATCAGGGCGCGGATCCAGCCCTGCATGCCCATGCGGGTGATGGAGCGCATCTCCCAGTCGGCCCAGTGGGGCATGACGTGGTTCTTGATGCTCGACGCGTCTCCCCGCAGAGTGTGGGGCTCGACCACGCGGGCGGCCCACCACCGGTCGTGCCACTCACGGAACGACGTTGCGCCGGCCCGCGGGTCGCGCATGCCACCGCGGGCGGACTGGGTCTCCATCTCCAAGCCCCAGGCACGCGCCTGCGCCTTGAGGGGAAACGATTCGCCGAACCGGTCACCGAGCCGGTTGCGAACCGTCGCTTGCCACTTACCGGTCTTCAACTTGCGTAGGTACAGCCCAACTCCTCACATCAGTACGGAGCCCCTTAAAACGGGCCAAGGTCAGCCGCGCGGTCTGGGCGTGACGACAGCGCGGCTGGAGATCAACTCGTCGAGGCCGACGGCGGGGACGCGGACACGCGAACGCCCCGTGCCGGTGCGCAGATCGACGACCGGGGGGTCGCCGGCCGCGATGAAGCGGTAGATGGTGCGTCGGTCGACGTCCAGGGCTGCGGCGACGGCAGGAATGGACAACAGGCGTGCGGGCATGGATCAGTCCTTGGCAGGTGAGGGTGAGAGGACTCCGGCGGGCGGACAGCCGGGCAGTGACCGGTCCGAGGAGATAGACGACAAGCTGCCGGAGATGGGACGCAGCACGTCAGGAAGCGGCGCAGCGCGTCCAGGCAGGAGTCAGGTCAGGCCGAGAAGTTGGCGTCGCCGGGCCGGAAGGGGGCGGGACGAAGTCATGAAGGACGGCGCTCCGCCCATCTACCGGAGCGCCCAGCCCGGTTCACCGCGCAGTCGGCTCCGGAAGGTGAATCGCCTGAGCGGGTCGCTCCCAGTCGGTCTCAGTTGCTTCGGGACGGAAGCAGTACGGGTAGCGGAGCGCCAACCAGGCCGGGGCCACCCCGGCAAGCTCGGCCACCGTCAAGACGTCGATGCCTGACCTCAGCCGCTGCACCAGGGAGGACTCTCGGAGGATGTCGACGGGTTCCCCCAGCCGCCAGCTCAGCAGCTCGTCGTGCGGCAGTACGGCCTCTTGCGCCTGCTCCCACACCTGTTCATACGCGGCAGCCGATAGCCGCCCACCGCGAGCGCCGGGGAACAGCAGATCGCCCTTCTGGAGACCAGCCTCGTCGATCCACTCACGGAGGAACGAGGCGAACTGTGCCTGAAGCGGAACCATTCGAGCCTGCCCTCGATGGCGAACTGTCAGCTCACCAGAACCACCTGCATGAAGGACAACATCGCGAACACGCAGGGAGCGGGCCTCACTCGGACGAAGTACCCCTTCGGCCACAGCGACCAGGAAGGAGTGCACCACCGGGCGACCCCCGCCCTCCTGCCTACGTATCCAATCGAGCAGCGAAAGAGCCTGACTCTCGGAAAGTATCCATTCCTCATCCAAGATGTCGACGAGCACGGCATTCAACTCCTTCTGGGAAACAGCGATTCGTCGCACGGAGACCCGCTCGACAGCATCAATGGTCCACACGATCCCCGGTTTCGCTAACCGGGGATCTCGTGCTACAAAGGGCAGGGGACCGCACAGAGGAGCCTCACTCCCAACTGCGGCATTCACACATCACGGCAGCCGATCCGCCTGCATCTAGGTTCACTTGAAGCCACCGCACTAATCCAGTTCACTGCCGCACCCATATGTCTGCTGTCGGCGAACTACCCCCTGCGACGAGAGTTCGCTGCAAAAATACGCGCGAACTGGGGCAATTTAGGATCGGATGCGACGGAGTAGAGCAGGCGCCTTCTAACCGCTTGGCCGCAGGTTCGAGTCCTGCCGGGGGCTGCCGCACGATCGGGGGACATCTGAACTGGCTTGCCCCCGTCGAATTCGAGACCGTCATGCCCACACCGGCCCTCCAGGCCGCGTGACCGAATCTGTCACCAGAACCTGCATCAGACCCATGTACCTCATCGTCGGCCCCGGTTAGATCGTCCCTAGAGTATGCCAACTTTGCGAGAACGTCGTGAATCTTCTCACTCAAATCAGCGACGCGCGACCGCGCGTCTCCCGGCGCAGTCGGGCCAGTTCCTCGCTTCCGGTGGCCGCCCCGGCAGTGCCGGCACGGCAGGCCCGTGCGACCCAGCTGCCCAGGGTGGTCGCCTTGATCCCCAGGTCCCTGGCGACCTAGGCCGTTTCCTTCAGATCATCGGATCGTTGGTCTGGTGTGTCGTTGACTGACGCCCAGTGGGCACGCATCGAGCCGTTGCTGCCGGACCGGACAC
>NZ_LGCW01000300.1:0-44599 GCF_001279365.1 Streptomyces sp. NRRL F-5755
GGGGTGGGGCGGGTGGTCCGGTCCGGACCTCTCCACTCCATGCCCCATGCACGTAGTACGTCTATGTGCAGCCCGGCCAATTCCGGCCGCGCGACGGCGTGCCGCGGGGCATCGGACCGCGGAGGGCGGAGGGCGTCGTTCCGCAGCCTGCGGACGCCGGATCAGTCCTGGTGGAGCAGGGTGTCGAGCACCGAGTCCAGGTAGCCGTCGCGGCCGGGCCCCTCGGGGAGGCTCCCCGGGACGGCGTGGCTCAGCTGGGTGTGGCCGAGATACGCCGTATACGCGAGCAGGCCCCGGCGGCGGGCCTCGGCCTCCGGGAAGCCCAACGCGGCGAACAGTTCGGCCAGATGACCGACGCGGCGGTCCGTCACCCGCCGCAGGGCCGCCGCCACGCGCGGGTCCGCGGCCGTGGCCAGCAGCGCGACCTCCAGCGGGTCCTCGGCCGACGCCGCGGTCGCGTACGCGAACAGGGCGCGCAGCCGCCGCTCCGGGTCGGGTTCGGCCGCCAGCTCCGTGATGACCGCTTCGGTGTGCGACTGCTCCCAGCGCTCCAGCGCGGCGTCGACCAGCGCCTCCCGGTTGGCGAAGTGCCAGTAGAAGCTGCCCTTCGTGGTGCCGAGGCGGGCGGCGATCGGCTCCACGGCCACCGCGGCCAGGCCGCCTTCGCCGATGGCCGCGAGGGCGGCTTCGGCCCAGTCCTGCGCGGTCAGCCGGCGGCGGGTGCCCTTCGGCTGCGTACGTTCCCCGGTTCGCTGTGGCGCCATGACCATACGCTACCGTACGGTCAACATACGCAACCGTATGGAGGTGCCCATGCGCACGGTCCGCGATGTCCACGCACGCACCGTCGGCGCCCCGGCCGGGACGGTCGGTGCCCTGCTCGACCGGCTGGCGGGCGACGACGACCCGCTCTTCCCGGTGCCGGTGTGGCCCGCCATGCGCTTCGACCGCCCGCTGGGCACCGGCGCGACCGGCGGCCACGGCTTCGTCCGCTACCGGGTCACGGCGTACGAGCCCGGGCGCCGCGTCCGCTTCGACTTCCCCGACGGCGGTCACCACGCCTTCGAGGTCACCCCGCTCGACGCCGGGAGCTGCCGGGTGACCCACGTCCTGGAGAGCCGGCTCCGTGGCGCCGGGCGCGTGGCCTGGCCGCTGGCGATCCGGTGGCTGCACGCCACCGTCGTCGAGGAGGTCTTCGACAACGTCGAGCGCGCGGCCACCGGCACGGTCCGCGCCCCGGTCCGCCGGTCCCCGTATGTCCAACTGCTCAATCGCCTCCTGTGGGACCGCCCCACCGCCGTCGCACTCCCCGCCGGCGCCCGGCTGGCCCGTACCGCCTTCGCGCGCACGGACTTCCAGGACGCCTGGCAGCTGCCGCTGCCGCCCGGGATGCCGCGCGACCCGGCGGCCTGGAAGGACGTGCTGCGCGGCGCGTTCCCCGAGCAGGGCCGCGCCACGACCGCGGACGGGGGCGAACTCCTGCTCGGCAAGGACGCCCGCCACCTGGACTTCCGGGCGTCGATCCTGGTCGAGAGCCCCGCCGCGGGGGCGGACGGGCGCACGGCGGGCCACGGCGGCCGGGTGACGCTGAGCACCGTCGTGCGGACCCACCACGCGGGCGGGCGGCTCTACTTCGCGCTGGTCCGGCGCGTGCACCCGGTCCTCGCCCGTGCGATGCTCCGCCGTACGCACCGCAGGCTGGCGCTGGCCGCACCGAGCGCGGGGGAGCGCGAGTGGGCCGCGCGCGCCCCTCGGGCCGGGTACGGTCACCGGACACGGCCGTGACGGTGCCGGGCGGACGGGCGACACGAGAACGAGGGAGTACGACCGATGACCACGGGCGATACCTGGGCCCCGAGCGACGAGTGCGGCGCCGCGCGGCCCGCCCTGATACCCGAGGCGTACGACCCGGCCGCGCTGCCGGGACCGCTGCCGGCGGACGGCCCGCCGGCGGTGTCGCTGTGGCTGGTGCGCACCGTGCCCGAGGCCGGACTGCACGACACCACGGTGCTGGACGCGGGCGAGCGCAAGCGCACCGCCGCGTTCGTCCGGCCCGGTGACCGCGACACCTACGCCACCTCGCACAGCGCGCTGCGCCGCCTGCTCGGCGCGTACCTGGACCGCGATCCGGCCGCGCTCCGTTTCGTACGCGAACCCTGCCCCTGCTGCGACGAGCCGCACGGACGTCCCGCGCTCGCCGGTGCCGGGATGCCGCTGCACTTCTCGCTCTCGCACACCGGCGACATGGCGCTGATCGGCTTCGCGCGCACGCCGGTGGGCGTGGACATCGAGAAGCCGGCGTCGCCCCGGACCGTGGCCGAGGTGTCGGGCATGCTGCACCCGCAGGAGCGCGCGACGCTCGACGCGCTGCCGGAGGCCGCCCGCCCGGCCGCGTTCGCGCGCTGCTGGACCCGCAAGGAGGCGTGTCTGAAGGGCAAGGGCAGCGGCCTGGCGGGCGACCTGATGACCACGACGCTGGTCGGCGCGGGGCCGGTACCGGTCCCGGTGCCCGGGTGGGAGATGGCGGACGTGACGGTGCCGGACGGGTACGCGGCGGCCTGCGCGGTCCGTACGGGGGGCGTCGGGGGCTGACCGGGGACGCCGGGATGGGCGGGTCCCATCGGCCCGCCGCGCAGTCGGGCCGTTTTCGGCGGCCCGCGCGGTGGTGCGTATGGCGAGCGGCGCGACTGACCGGGATGCCGGGATCACCCGGACCCACCGGCCCGCCGCGTAGTTGAACTGTTCTTGATCGACGCCGTACCGCACCGGATGCCACACTTCGTGCATGACGCACTTACCTCCGGGCGGTACGGCGGACGGCGCGGAAACCGGCGCTCCGGACCAGGTCGCCCGTGGCGGTGCCACCGCCACGGACCTGGTCTGGGCGGCCCTCGGCGGAGACCCCGCCCTGCCGGAACGCGTCACATACGGCGGCCCGCCCGGCGCGGCCGAGGACCTGCTCGCCGCCCGGCTCCCCGTCCTCCCGGCGGCCCGCTCCGCCGTCGCCGTCTGCGCGCTCGCCGCCGCCGAGCTGACCGCCCGCCGCACCGGGCGCGCCGTACCGGCCGTACGCGTGGACGACGCCGCGGTCACCACCGCCTTCCGCAGCGAACGCCATCTGCGCATCGACGGCCGCGCCCTTTCGGCCTTCGCGCCGCTCTCGCGCTTCTGGCGGACCGCCGACGGCTGGGTCCGCACCCACGCCAACTACCCGCACCACCGCGCCCGGTTGCTCGCCGCACTCGGACTGCCCGGGACGGCGGACGTGGCGGACGTGGCGGCCGAACTCGCCGGGCGGCGCGCCGAGGAAGTCGAGGAGACCGTGTACGCGGCGGGCGGGCTGGCCGTCGCCGTCCGTACGCCGGGCCGGTGGGCCGCCCACGCGCAGGGCGCCGCGGTGGCCGCCCGGCCGCTGCTGACCCTGGAGAGCATCGGCGCCGGGGCCCCGCCGTGCCGCCTCGCCGCGCTCGGCGACGGCCCGGACCCGCTGCTCCCGGCCGCCGGACTCCGGGTGCTGGACCTGACCCGGGTGATCGCCGGGCCGGTCGCCACCCGCACCCTCGCGCTCCTCGGCGCCGATGTCCTGCGCCTCGACGCGCCCCACCTGCCGGAGAGCCCGGACGCCCACGCCGACACCGGCTTCGGCAAACGCTCGGCCACGCTCGACCTCGGTTCCCGTACCGGACGCGCGGCTCTCGACGGCCTCCTCGACACCGCCGACGTGGTCGTCACCGGCTACCGGCCGGGTGCCCTGGACCGGTTCGGCCTGGCGCCCGAGGCCCTGGCGGAGCGCCGGCCGGGCCTGGTCGTCGCCCGGCTGTCCGCCTGGGGCGGCCATGGGCCGTGGGGCGCACGGCGCGGCTTCGACAGCCTGGTGCAGGCGGCCACCGGTATCGCCGTCATCGAGGGGGACGCGGACGGCACCCCGGGCGCGCTGCCCGCCCAGGCCCTGGATCACGGTACGGGCTATCTGCTGGCCGCGGCGGTGCTGAGCGCCCTGACCGAACAGTCCCGTACGGGCGGTACGCGGCTGGCCACCCTCGCCCTGGCCCGGACCGCCACCTGGCTGCTCGACGAGATCCCCGGACCGGACCCCGCCCCGCGGCCGACCGCCACCCGGCCGTACGACCCCGCCCGCTGCCTCACCGATACCCCCAGCCCCTTCGGCACCCTCCGCCATGCCCTCCCGCCCGTCGCCTTCGAGGGCGGCCCGCTCAACTGGCACCGCCCGCCGGGGCGCTTGGGGGCCGACGCCCCGGCCTGGGAGGACCGCTGACCCGGCGGGCCCGGAAGCACGCCCCGCGGCTCGCGCACCCCGCCGGAATGCCTGGCGTGGCGGCCCGTCACTTCGTACGATCGGACGATGGGTGACGATCATTACCTCGCCACCGGTCCGCGGGTCGGCATCCGGCACTTCACCGCGGCGGACCGGGCGGAGTTCACGGCGCGGGCGCGCGAGAGCGTGCCGTTGCACCGGCCGTGGCTGTCGCCGCCGGTCACCGACGCGGCGTACGACCGCTACTTCGCCAAGCTCCAGGAGCCGACGCGCGAAGGCTTTCTGATCTGCGAGCTGGAGTCCGGCCGCATCGCGGGGTTCCTGACGGTCAACAACATCGTGTACGCCGCCTTCCGCAACGGCGCGGTCGGATACGGCGCGTTCGCGCACGCCGCCGGGCGCGGCCTGATGAGCGAGGGGCTGCGGCTGGCCATGCGGTACGCCTTCGACGAGCTGGGGCTGCACCGCCTGGAGATCAACGTCCAGCCGGACAACGAACGCTCCGTGGCCCTCGCCCGGCGCGCGGGCTGCCGTCTTGAGGGATACTCGCCCGACTTCCTGTTCATCGACGGCGCCTGGCGGGACCACGAACGCTGGGCGATCACGAGCGACATGTTCGAGGCGGCCTGATGTCCGAGATCACCTTCCGGCACCCCGTCCCGGTGCTGCGCGTCTTCGACGTGCCCAAGGCGCACGAGTTCTACCTCGGCTACCTGGGCTGCGCCGTCGACTGGGAGCACCGCTTCGCGCCGGAGCTGCCGCTGTACACGCAGGTGTCGCGCGGCGGCCTGGTGCTGCACCTGTCCGAGCACCACGGCGACGGGACGCCCGGCTCGGTGGTGTACGCGGAGCTGTCCGGCGTGCGCGCGCTGCACGCCGAACTGTCGGCCAAGGTCTACCCGTTCCTCAGCCCCGGCCTGGAGGAGGACGGCGAGATCGGGCTGACGCTGACCCTCACCGACCCGTTCGGGAACCAGCTGCGGTTCAACGAGCCGCCCGCGCGGTGAGCGGTTCCCGGCCCTGGAGGCCGGACGGGCTCAGCGGCCCTTCCGGTTGATCTTCATGGTGTCCATGTCGGTGGCCGAGGAGCGCAGGTCCCGGTAGCCGTACCCGGCCGCGGTGAGCGCCGCCTCCGCCTTCTCCTCGGCGAGGGCGGCGGCCAGCTCCTCGCCGTCCGCCGCGTCCGAGACGATCACGTACCGGTAGGTGAACGAGCGCAGCGCGGTGTCGTAGACGAGCGAGCCCTCGGGCGTGAACCGGTGCTGCGCCAGGCCGTGCTGGTCCGCCTCGGCCAGCAGCTTCGCCCTGGCCTCGTCGGTCAGGCCGTCCCACCGGCCGCGCACGATCACCCGGTAGGTGTGCTGCGTCGCCATCGCCGTGTCCCTCGTTCCGTTCCGTACGTATCGATGCGCTTGCAACGGTACGGCATGGCGCCCGGCCGCGCGTCCCCTTTTCCGGTGCCGGCTGACCCCTGCCCCGCCCCCGGAAAACCGTTGCCTCCCGCCTCCCGGTGCGATGAGATGGCCGGATGCGCCGCATCGTGCTCCTCGACGCCCCCTCCAACCTCGGCCTGCGCCCGCCCGCGCCGGGCACCGTCCCCGGCTGCTACAAGCTGGCGGGCGCGCTGCGCGAACAGGGCCTGCTGCGGCGGCTCGGCGCCCTCGAAGGCGGCGTCGTCGTACCGCCCCGCTACGACCTGAACGGCTGGAAGGAGGGCGACGGCGACTTCAACGCCGCCGCCATCGCGGACTACACCCGCCGGCTCGCCGCCCGCGTCGAGACACACGTACGCGCGGGCGAGTTCCCCGTCCTGCTCGGCGGCGACTGCTCCATCCTCCTCGGCGCCGTCCTCGGCCTGCGGCGCACCGGCCGCTACGGCGTCGCCTACCTCGACGGGCACGCCGACTTCCGGCACCCCGGCAACACCGGCCGCAACGGACCCGTGGGCGCCGCGGCGGGCGAGGGCACCGCCCAGATCACCGGCCGCGGCCAGGCCGACCTCACCGGCATCGACGGCCTCGCACCGTACGTACGCGACACCGACCTGCACATTCTCGGCATCCGCGACGACGACGAGGACCGCCCGGAACTGACCGGTCTGGGCATCTCCCACCGCACGGCCTCCGAGATCAGGGAGCAGGGACCGGCCACCGTCGCCCGCAAGGTTCTGCGCGATCTTCAGGACGCCGCCCCGGACGGCTTCTGGATCCACCTGGACGCGGATGTCCTCGATCCGAGCGTCATGCCCGCCGTCGACAGCCCCGACCCCGGCGGGCTGCTCACCGCCGAACTGCGCGACCTGCTCGCGCCGTTGGCCGCCTCCCCGCGCTGCGTGGGACTCGACCTCACCATCTACGACCCGGACCTCGACCCCGAAGGCACCGGCGCGGCGCTCCTCGCCGGTCTGCTCGAAAGCGTCCTCGCGCGGCCCTGACCGCACCTGGCCTCAATAGGCCCTGTTCAGGCGCGCGCCGACAGGGTTCCATGGTCAACAGGCGGCCACCGTACCCGAGGTGGCCCGGTACAACCATGCGAGGCAGCAGTGGCCACGAGTGTGCGACGCACGACCCTGACCCTTCCCGCGGCGCCCGTCGGCCCGGCCGGTCCGCTGCCCGCCGTACGGACCCTCGGCGACGTGCACCGCGTCGAGCTGTCCGAGGATCTGGACCTGCCGCCCGACATGGCCCGCCAGCTCCGCTACGCGCCACTGGACTCGCTGCTGCCCGAGAGCGTCCGCGACGGGTACGGACGGACCCGTGCCGACACCGCCCTCGACGCGCTGGTCATCGAGAACGACCGGCTGCGCGCCACCGTCCTGCCCGGCCTCGGCGGCCGCGTCCACTCCCTCCACCACAAGCCCACCGGCCGCGAACTGCTCTACCGCAACCCCGTCCTCCAGCCCGCCAACTTCGCGCTCAACGGAGCCTGGTTCTCCGGCGGCATCGAGTGGAACATCGGTGCCACCGGGCACACCACCCTCTCCTGCGCCCCGGTGCACGCCGCGACCGTACCGGCGCCCGACGGCGGCGAGATGCTGCGCCTGTGGGAGTGGGAGCGGCTGCGCGACCTCCCCTTCCAGGTGGATCTCTGGCTCCCGGAGGGCTCCGACTTCCTCTACGTCGGCGTACGCATCCGCAACCCCCACCTGAACGCCGTCCCCGCCTACTGGTGGTCCAACATCGCCGTACCGGAGGACGAGCACACCCGCGTCCTCGCCCCGGCGGACGCCGCCTGGCACTTCGGGTACGAACACCGGCTGCGCCGCATCCCCGTCCCCGAGTCCGACGGCGCCGACCGCACCTACCCGCTGCGCAGCGAATTCCCCGCCGACCACTTCTACGACATCCCGGACGGCGACCGGCGCTGGATCGCCTCGCTCGACGGCTCCGGACACGGCCTGGTCCACACCTCCACCGACACCCTGCGCGGCCGCAAACTGTTCCTGTGGGGCGCCGGCCGCGCCGGACGCCGCTGGCAGCAGTGGCTCACCGAACCCGGCACCGGCGGCTACGCGGAGATCCAGGCGGGCCTGGCCCGTACGCAGCTGGAGCACGTACGGCTCGACGGCGGCGCGGAGTTCGCCTGGCTGGAGGCGTACGGGCCGCTCGCCGCCGACCCGGCCGCCGTGCACGGTACGGACTGGGCGGCGGCCCGGCGCGAAGTCGGCGACCGGCTCGAAGCGGCCCTGCCGCGCGCAGAGGTGGACGCGGCCTTCGCCGCCTGGCGGCCGCACGCCGACCTCGAACCGAAGGAAACACTGGCCACCGGCTCCGGCTGGGGCGCGCTGGAACGCGCCCGCACCGGCCACGACCTGCCCGGCACCCCCTTCGCCGAATCCACCATCGGCCCCGAACAGCGCCCCTGGCTGGCGCTGCTGCACACCGGCGACTTCCCGCGCGAAGCCGGCGTGCCCACCGCGCCCCTCGTCTCCGCACCCTGGCGCGACCTGCTGGAATCCGCGCCGCCCGGACCGGCCACCGACTACCACCTCGGCATCGCCCAGTGGCACGCGGGCGACCGGGCCCAGGCCGTCCGCAGCTGGGAACGGGCCCTGGCACACGGCACGGACTGCCGGCCGCTGTACTGCCTCGCCGTCGCCGAGGAGACCGAAGGGGAGACGGCGCGGGCGGCCCAGCGCTACGCCGAGGCGCTGGCCTGCGTACCCGACGACGAGACGGGGCCGGAGCACACCGCGCCGCTGCTCCCGGCGTTGGTCCGGGCCGCGGTCCCCGCACTGCTCGCCGCCGGACGGGCCGACGAGGCCGCCGCCGCCCTTGACCGCATCCCGGCAGCCGCCCGTACGAACGGCCGCTTCGCCCTGCTCACCGCCCAAGTGGCCCTGGCCCGGGGCGACGCCCCGGCCGCCCGTGCCGTCTTCGACCGCGGCTTCGAGGTCCCCGACCTCCGCGAGGGCGACGAAACCCTCAGCGACACCTGGTACGCCATCGCCGACCGCCTCACCGCGGGCACCGGCCCGGTGACCCCGGCCGTCCAGGCCAAGGCCCGTGCGGAACACCCACTTCCGGAGCGCTACGAATTCCGGATGCGGGAGATTCCGCTCCCCGCCGGCGCAGTCGATTGAGCTGACCGGCAGCCATCAGCCGCCACTCAGCGGCGCGCGGGAAATCGCGTGCCGCCGGGCGGGCGGTGTCCGACACTGACGCAATGGACCAGCTCGCGCAGACCGCCGGACTCGTCGGCGACGTCCTCGGCCCGGACCTCCTCGGCACCTACCTCCACGGCTCCGCCGTGCTCGGCGGCCTCGCCCCGGCCAGCGACCTGGACGTACTGGCCGTCACGCGGCGGAGCCTGGACGACCGGCAGCGCCGCGCGCTCCTCGCGGGCCTGCTGGAGATCTCCGGGCTCACGGCCACCGTCCGGCCGGTCGAACTCACCGTGGTCGTACAGTCCGAGGTCCGCCCCTGGCGGTTCCCGCCGACCGGAGACTTCCTGTACGGCGAGTGGCTGCGCGACACACTCCGGACGGGCGGACCCCCGATGCCCGAGCCGATGCCCGACCTGGCCCTGGCGCTCACGATGGCCCTGGCGGGCGACCACCCCCTCACCGGACCACCGCCCGCCGAACTCCTCGACCCCGTCCCGCACACCGACCTCGTCCGGGCGAGCGTCGAAAGCATCCCCGAACTCCTCGCCGACCTGGCCGGCGACACCCGCAACGTCCTCCTGACCCTGGCCCGCATCTGGACCACCCTGGCCACAGGCCACGTCAAGCCCAAACACACCGCCGCCGACTGGGCCCTCACCCACCTCCCCACCCCACACCGCCCCGCCCTCCGACACGCCCGTGACCTGTACCTCACCACCCTTTACGAGGACGAGGTCTGGCCCCGTGAGCTGATGGAGCAGGTGCGTCCGCACGTGGACGAGGTGCTGGCCCGGATCGATGATCTGCGGCGGGGGGGAATGAGCGGGGCGGCTCCCCGCCACCGTGGTGGGTGCCGGACGACGACCGCGGCGCGATTCCCGGGACCCGCTGGCGCTCCGCCGGCACCCCCTGGACACTGTTCCTGTCGAACCCGCCTGTGCGAAGGGGGCCGTGATGGGGCATCGGCAGGAACAGAACGGGCAGGTCGGTGGGGACTTCGCGAGTCCTGGGGAGCCGGGGAGTCCGATGCCGGAGGACGATACGCCGGTGGAGGACGAGGACGACGGGTAGCGCGGCCCGGTACCGGCATGGTGGACGCGGTGGCGCTGCGGCGGGGATGCGTGGCGGCGATCGACGGGTACGGCGGTGGGTACTTCCACGAGCGTGACTGGCTGCGGGCGGCGTTCCTGGAGGTGCCGCGCGAGCACTTCGTACCGGACCGGGTGTGGTGGCCCACCCGGCGGGACGGACGCTATCCGCTGCTGGACCGGAACGAGCGGCCGGGGCAGTGGCTCAAGGCCGTCTACCGGCCCCTCGCCGCGCTGATCACGCAGATCGACGACGGGCGGGTGCGCCCCGAGGACGGCCCGGCCGTCGAGGGGTGTTTCACCAGTTCCGTCTCCTGCAGCGCGGTCATCGTCGACATGCTGCACCACCTGGACCCGCAGCCGCACGAGCGGGTGCTGGAGATAGGTACGGGCAGCGGCTACACCACCGCCCTGCTGGCCCGCCGGGTCGGCGCCGCCAACATCGTCACCGTGGAGATCGACCCCGACCTGGCGCGGCGGGCCGCCGGCAATCTCGGCGCCCTCGGCCTGGCCCCGCACACCGTGGTCGGCGACGGCGAGGGCGGCTACGCGGCTGCCGCACCGTACGACCGGATTCTGTCCACGGCCGCCGTCCGTCACATACCGGCCGCCTGGCCCCGGCAGGTACGCACCGGTGGAGTGATCATTACGCCGATCGACACCCCGTACAACACCGACGCCCTGGTCAGACTCGTCTGCGACGGACGCGGCAACGCCACCGGCCGTCTCATCAAACCCGTCACGTTCATGAAGACGCGCGGCCAGCGGCCCCGCCGCTCCTACGGGGAGCTGGGCTGGCCCGGGTGGAGCGAGCACCGCGTCACCGTCGGGGCGGACGGGCAGCATATCGACATGGGCAGGCCGTGAGCTGACGGGGACGCGCCCCGTATGGCCCGGTGTGGCTGGGCGGGCGGAGCCAGGACACCCGCATAGGGTGCGGTGCGGGCGTGTTCGGCGTGATCACGCCTGCGCGTGCCGCCCGGCCGCGTCCGCCACACCGCGCCGCGGAAGAGCGAAGAGCACCGTCATGGCGAGCCGTACCCGTATCGATACAACCAGTCGTAGCGCGCACCGGCTGCACACCGTCCCCTTGCGCCACGTCCTCGGCGGCCTGCGGGCGGGCGGTCCGCTGGCGCTGATGGAACGTACCGGGCGCCGGTCGCAGGGCGCGCTCACCCGGCTGGACCTGGGCGCCTTCCGGCCCTTCCTGGTCACCCACCCCGATCATCTGCGGCACGTCCTGCGCGATCACGGTGCGAACTACCGCCGGGGCACGGCGATGTGGAAGGCGATGGGGCGGCTGACGGGGCTGGGGATCGCGGGCGAGGGGCCACAGTGGCGGGCCAGCCGTGAGCTGTGGTGCCAGGGGCTGTCGGGCGGTGCGCACGCCTTCGCCGACGGTACGGCCGACGCGGTCGCCGGGGCGGTGGCGGACCTGGAGCGGCGGGTGGCGGCGGGCGCGACGGTGGACGCGCTGACGGAGATGACCCGTATCGTGCTCCGGGTCATCAATCCGGCGTTCTTCGGCTCGCGCATTCCGCAGGGGGAGTGCGACCGGCTCGCCGCGGCGGTAGCCGTCGCGTTCGACTCGCTGCTGTGGCGGATGGCGCTGCCCTTCGTACCGCTCGCCGTGCCGTTGCCGGGCGACCGCGCCTTCACCCGCGCCACCCGTACGGTCAACGGCATCCTGCTGCCGCTGATCCGCCGGGCACGGCACGCGCGGCACCGCGGCCCGGACCTGATGAGCGCGCTGCTCGACGGGGCGGACGCCGACGGCCGGGCGCTGGGCGACGCGCAGGTGGCCCAGGACATCGTGGCCATGTTCGTGGCGGGTTCGGAGTCCAGCGCCCTGACGCTGACCTGGGCCTGGGTCGCCCTCGCCGGGCATCCCGACATCGCGGCGGAGGTGCGCCGGGAGGCCGACGCGGTGCTCGGCGGAGGGCCGCCCCGGCCCGAGCACGCCCGCCGGCTGGTGTTCACCCGCAGGGTGCTGGCCGAGGTCTGCCGCCTGTATGCGATGGCGTGGGCGGTGCCGCGGACGGCCGTCGCCGAGGATGTCATCGGCGGGGTGACCGTTCCGGCCGGTGCCACGCTGGTGCTCTCCCCGTACCTGACCCACCGGCTGCCCGCCTTCTGGGAGCGGCCGCTGCGTTTCGACCCCGGCCGCTTCACCGACGAGCGCGTACGGGGCCGGCACCCGCTGGCCTACCTGCCGTTCGGTGACGGGCCCCACCAGTGCGTCGGCCAGGCGTTCTTCTTCCAGCAGGCGGCCCTCGTCGTGGCCACGATGATGAGCCGCTTCCGTATCGCCATGCCGACGCGGGCCGAGCCCAGGGCCGCGGTCGCGCTGCGCCCGCGGGGCCGTGTCGATCTGGTGCTCACCCCGCGCGGCTGACGGCTGGCGGCCTCAGAACCGGTCCCACCACCAGGCGATGGACGGGATCGGCGGCGGCGCGTCGGCGCGCGGCGCGACGGGGGTGAAGGAGCCGGTGGTACGGACGGCGCCGGGGTGGCGGCCGTCGGGGTTGGTGTAACGCCCGGCGCGCAGGCCCCATTCGAGGTTGCCGCGGATCAGGTGGGAGAGGTGGCCGAGGTAGCGCCGCAGCGGCTCCTGCGTTGCGGGCAGCACCTGGTCCCGCAGTCGTACGAAGCGCAGGGTGAGCCGGTTGCACAGGTCGACGGCCGCGGCCGTCGCCGCTTCGAGGCCCAGGCCGTGTTCGGCGGCGAGGATGTCGACGAGGTTCAGCCGGCAGCGCGCGGGCCGCGGGTCACGGGCGGCCAGCCAGCGTTCCTTGCCGTAGGAGAACAGATCGTCGTCGAAGGCCGCCGTGGTGAAGGCCAGTTCGCTGAGCGCGCGCACCACGGGCGCGTCCATCGCCGCGCCCGGTATCTCCGCGCCGTCGACGATCTCCGTCCAACTGGTGGTCGCCGTACCGGCCGCGGTGTGCTGGCGCAGGTGGGCGTAGTCGTCCAGGGACGGCGTACGGTCGCCCAGGCGGCAGCCGAACTCCCACAGTACGCCGAGGAACCAGGCGCGGTGCCCGTCCACCATGCGCCTGACCTGCACCGGTGTGCCTTCGGCACGACAGCGCGCCGCCAGGTCGCCCGCCGCTGCCAGGTACGGGTCCCGGTCGTCGCCCGGTACCGTCCCCGGCGCCTCCAGCACCCGCAGCAGGCGCGTGGCGAAGCCCGCGAAGTCACCGGCGCGCAGGCTGGCCGGGCCCTCGTCGCAGTGCTGGTCGTCGAAGGCGAACATCAGCGCGCACCAGTCCACCGCCAGCTGGAGGCGGCCGCCCGGCGCCCGGGGCATGATGCGGCCGTAGAAGCCCCCGACGTCGTTGCCGGTCATCCGCACCCGCTGCGCGCCGTCCCGGCACAGGCCGTACCCGTTCAGCCAGTCCGCCGCGCACGCGTTCAGCCGGCCGGCGTCCGGGTGGACGGCGCTGGGCAGCGGGCAGTAGCGCGGGGGGAGTACGACACGGACCTGCTCGGCGCCACCGTGCTCCTGTACGCCGACGGCGGCCCGGCCGAGGACACCGTCCCGCGTGCCCGTCACGGCAGCAGGGCGCGGGACAGCGCCCGTGCCGCCTGGGCCACGTCACCACCGGCGGTGGTGTCGAACACCGTGCCCTGGCTGGACAGCGGGCTGGTGCCGAAGGCTTCCTGGAGAGCGTTGTGCCCGCCGGTGCCCAGGCTCAGGGCGGCGGCGCCCTCGGCGGAGCCCTTGGCGAGATCGACCTTGGTCTTGCCCACGTCGAAGGCGAAGGAGAACAGCTCCACCGACTGCTGCCGCGCCCGGCCCGCCTTGGCGCCCTCGGCGGCGGCCGTACCGTTGGCCCGGTGGGAGCCGAAGTCGAACACCACGTCCGTGAAGGACACGCTCCGGCCCCCGGCCTTGCGGAAGACGATCCCGCCGTCGGCGGGCACGGAGCCCTTGCTCAGGTCGAGGGCGAACTCGCCCTTGCTGATCGGCAGCCGCACACACCGGCGTCCGCCCGAATCCACGACGGTTCCCGGGCTCTTCGCCTCCAGCGCCACGCCCTGGTCGGCCAGCGCCTTGGTGGCGGCGGCCGTCGGACACAGGTCCGTCTGCGCCTTGCCGACCTTCACCTGGGGAGCGGGCAGCACGCTCGGGGACACGCCGGCCGCCGCGCCCGCCCAGGACAGGACACAGCCCCCGGCGGCCAGCGCACAGGCGGGCACGGCGATACGGGTCCAGCGGGGCACAGACATGACCGACTCCCGTCGACGGCGGCGACCGGCGGTACGCCGCTGCGCTGACCGGCCTCCGCCCCCGCACGGGCCGGCCTCCTTCCACGCGAACACACCACCCGTCCTCCGCACTACCGGACGCGGGCCACTCGGGTGACACGGCGCGGTGCGGGTACATGTGCGGGACCTGCGCGGATACCCGTGCGGGACCGGCGCGGACCCCTGCGGGGAACCACTTGGGAGGCACGATCATGAAGGCAGTCATCGCGCACAGCTACGGCGGCCCCGACACGCTCACCTGGACCGACCAGCCCGACCCCAAGGTGGGGCCGGACTCGGTGCTGGTGCGGGTGAAGGCGGCCGGGGTGAACCCGGTGGACTGGAAGGTGCTGGCGGGATATCTCGATCCGATGATGGACGTGCACTTCCCGCTGATTCCCGGCTGGGACGTGGCCGGTGTCGTCGAGGCGGTCGGCCAGGACGCGACCGAGTTCGACGTCGGTGACGAGGTCGTCGGATACGTACGCAAGGACGAGGTCCAGCACGGCACGTTCGCCGAGCTGGTGGCCGCGCCCGTACGGACCCTGGCGCGCAAACCCGCCGCCCTCGACTGGCAGCAGGCCGCCGGGCTGCCGCTCGCCGGGCTCACCGCCCTCCAGGCCCTGGACCGGGTCGGCGTGACCAAGGGGGAGACGGTGCTGGTGCACGCCGCGGCGGGCGGCGTCGGATCGTTCGGTGTGCAGATCGCGGTGGCCCGCGGCGCCCGCGTCATCGGTACGGCCAGCGAGCGCAACCACGACTTCCTGCGCTCCCTGGGCGCCGAGCCCGTGACGTACGGCGACGGACTGGCCGGCCGGGTACGGGAGTTGGCCCCCGACGGGGTGGACGCGGCCGTGGACTTCGTCGGCAACGGCGTCATCGACGTCTCGCAGGAACTGCTGCGGGACACCTCCCGCGTCGCCTCCATCGCCGACAGCGAGGTGAAGCGGAAGGGCGGGCACATGGTGTGGGTGCGGCCGGACCACGCCGGTCTGACGGCGCTGGGCGACCTGGCCGACGCCGGGAAGCTCACCGTGCACGTCGATACGGTGCTGCCGCTGTCCGAGGCGGCCGAGGCGTTCCGCCGGAGCCAGGAGGGCCGGACGCGCGGGAAGATCGTGCTGGAGGCATCCTGACGCCGGGCAAGGCGCCGCCTTCGGGCGTCAGGCCGCCTTGCGGTCGACGTACTCGAAGACCGAGCCGTCCGGATGGCGGGCGACGACGTTGCGGCCGATCGGCGTCGGCAGCGGGCCCGCGATGATCTGCGCGCCGACCGCCGTCAGGTCGGCCACCGCGTCGTCCACGTCCTCGACGGCGAGCGTCGCGGTGATCTTGCGGAGGATCGACAGCTGCGCCTCCGGACCGCTCATCAGGAAGAAGCAGCCGACGGCCGCGACCGAGACGCCACCGTGGTGGAAGCGCATCGCCTCGGCGCCGGTCAGTCGTTCGTAGACGCCGATCGCGGCGTCGAGGTCGGTCACGCACACCCGCAGCGAGGTCCCCAGAATGTCCATGGGGAAAGCGTAGTTGGGGCGGCGCGCCGTACGCGATCAGTTGCGGGATTCGCGCCCGGCCGCCGTCCCGGCCCTCGTCCGGCGGGCCGGCCGGTCACCCGTTCAACCGGTCATCGTCAGGCCGTCGGCGGCGGCGCCCCGCGACAGGACCACGTCGCGGATGGCGTCGCGGGCCCGCGCGTGGGCCGAGTCGCGGGGCGCCGCGGTGGTCAGCGGGACGACACGGAAGTCGCGGTCCACGTCGGTGAATTGCGGGATGAACTCCGCCTTGGTGACGTTCCAGCGGCCGCCCGCCGCGTGCGGCGGGGCGAAGGTGAAGCGGGCCATCGAGCTCTGGTTGCCGCGGGAGTCCACCGCGCCCTGCGGGTTGTACATGTAGCCCGCCAGCTGGTCGCCCATCCCGTAGACGACCCAGGTGCCGTTGACCTTCTCGTACGCCTGCGGGACGTGCGCGTGGGTGCCGATGATCAGGTCGATGGCGGGGCGGTCGCCGGTGCGGGCGGCGGTGAGGTCGCGGGCGAGGGCGCGCTGCTGCCCGTCGGGTTCCTGCTGCCACTCGGTGCCCCAGTGGAGGCTGACCACGACCACGTCGGCGCCCGCCCGGCGGGCGGCCCGCGCATCGGCGAGGATCTTGTCCCGGTCGATCAGACCGACCGTCCAGGGCTGCCCTTCGGGTACGGCGATGCCGTTGGTGCCGTACGTGTACGCCAGCTGCGCGACCGTCGCCCGGCCGGCCTTGAGCAGGGCGGGGCGGGCGGCCTCGTCGGCGGAACGGGCCGAGCCGGCGTGCCGTACGCCCGCCGAGTCCAGGGCGCCCAGCGTGCGGCGCACCCCGTCGGCACCCGCGTCCAGGGTGTGGTTGGAGGCGGTGGAGCAGGAGTCGTAGCCGGTGGCCCTGAGGGCGGCGGCGACCTGCGGCGGGGACTGGAACGCGGGGTAGCCGGTGAAGGGGCCGCCGTCCGCGCCGTACACCGTCTCCATGTGGCAGATGGCCAGGTCGGCGCCGGACACCTGCGCGCGTACCCCGGCGAGCATCGGCCCGAAGTCGTAACCGCGGCCGTGCGCGTCCTTGCGGGCCTGCTCGATGATCTCGGTGTGCGGGAGGACGTCGCCGGTGGCCAGGAGGGTGAAGCCGCCGGGCGCCGCGGCCCCGGCGGGCCGCCCCGGGGTGGCGCCGTGCCGTCCGGCGGCGGGCTGCTGGGAGCCGCAGCCCGCCGCCAGGAGCATCAGCGCCGCCAGGGCGGCCAGAGCGGCGGGGGCGGCCCGCCCGTGCGTGGGTCTCACGGATCTTTCCTACCGCCGCGGCGGGGAGAGTTCGCGTCGGCCGTGGCGGTCGGGTCAGGGGGCCGCCGTACGGGCACGTACGGAGCCGGGCGCGGACCCACCGTACGAACCCGGCCGTATCCGGGCGCGGACTCTCACACCCGGCACAGCACCTCCCCGTGCAGGACCCCGAACCAGCCGTCCTCCCGCGCGCCCCACTCCCGCCAGGCGGCGGCGATCCGGTGCAGCTCGTCCTCGGTGGCGTGGCCGCCGTCCACCGCCAGCCGGGCGTACGAGGAGGCGACCGTGCGGTCCGCCCACAGGCCGCTCCACCAGGCGCGTTCCTCGGGGGCCGCGTAGCACCAGGCGGTGGCGGTCGAGGTGATCGAGGCGTCGGCGAAGCCGGCCTCCCGCGCCCAGGCGCGCAGGCGCCGGCCCGCGTCCGGCTCGCCGCCGTTGGCGCGGGCCACCCGGTGGTAGAGGTCCAGCCAGCCGTCCAGCCCCCGGACCGCCGGGTACCAGGTCATGGCCGCGTAGTCCGCGTCCCGTACGGCCACCACGCCGCCCGGCTTCGTCACGCGCCGCATCTCGCGCAGCGCCTGTACCGGGTCGCCCACGTGCTGGAGGACCTGGTGGGCGTGGGTGACGCAGAAGGAGGCGTCCGGGAAGTCCAGTGCGTGGACGTCGCCGGTCACGAAGCGGACGTTGGTCAGGCCGCGCTCCTCGGCGGTGGCCCGCGCCCGCTCCAGCACCTCCGGCGCCCGCTCCAGCCCGGTCACCCGGCCCTGTGGCACCAGCGCGGCCAGATCGGCCGTGATGGTGCCGGGGCCGCAGCCGATGTCCAGGATCTCCATGTGCGGCTTGAGCGCGTCCACCAGGTACGCGGCCGAGTTGGCCGCGGTGCGCCAGGTGTGCGAGCGCAGGACGGACTCGTGGTGGCCGTGGGTGTAGACGGCGGACTCGTGCGGCATGGCGGACGGCTCCTTCGCGCTCCGGGTCGGTGGGCTCCTCACCGTACGCCGGGTGACCGCATCATGAGAACGTCGTCTCGCTATTCGGGCAGCAGGCGGTAGACGGTCAGCGCCTCGTTCTTCTTGCAGATCGTCAATTCGTGTGGCGCGTCCGCCACTTCACCGTCGTACGCCAGCACGCTGCCCTCCGCGAGCCCGCCGATCCGCAACGAGCGCACCCGGGACTCGCTCAGTACGGGGGAGTGCCGCAGCGCGCCCGTCAGGGCCGCGGTCAGCAGCCGCGTACGGGCCAGCCGCCCGCCGTGCACCACCCGCACGTCCAGCACGCCGTCCGCCAGATCGTGCCGCCGCACCGGCGCCAGGCCCAGCCCGCGGTACGCGCAGTTGCCCGCGAACAGCAGCCACAGCTCCCGCCGCTTCCCGTTGACCTCCACCGTCACCGGGTCGGCCGTGCGCAGCACCTTCCAGGCCGCCAGCACCCCGGCCGGCCAGGCCCCGATCCGGCCCGCCCACTCCTCGCGCACCCGCACCAGCTCCGGGTACGCGCCGACGGAGAAGGTGTTGAGGAAGTACGTCGGGTCCGCGCCCCGCGCGGTACGGAAACCGGCCAGGTCCACCGCGACCGCCTCACCGCCGGCCACCGCGCGGGCGGCGTCCCCCAGGGTCTCGATGCCCAGGTCGTACGCGAAGTGGTTGCGGGTGCCGCCGGGCAGCACCGCCAGCGGCAGGCCGTGCCGTACGGCGACCGCCGCCGCGGCGCTGACCGTGCCGTCGCCGCCCAGCACGCCCAGCGCGCCGCCCGCCCGCTTGGCCTGCTCGGCGGCCTCCTCCAGCGCCTTGTCCAACGGCGGGCACTCCGGATCGCCGCACAGCACCACCTCGGCCTCCGGCAGTACGCCGCGCACCTCCTGCTCCCGGTCGGGGCGCGGCCCGGTGCGCTGCCCGGACGCGTGGTTGGCCACCACGAACAGCCCGCGGCCCCCCGGCAGCGCGGGCGCGTCGGCCGCCGGGCGCGCCGGGGGCGCCAGCTGTGCCCGGGTCGGCGCGAGGCCCCGTACGGCCAGCGCCGCGCCCACCCCGAGCGCGGCGCCCGCCAGCACGTCGCCCGGATAGTGCACACCGGTGTAGACGCGGGAGAACGCGACGGAGGCGGCGACCGGCGCCAGGGCCAGCCCCCACCACTTGTTCTCGAAGGCGACACCGGTGGCGAACGCCGCCGCCGAGGCCGCGTGGCCGGACGGGAAGGAGGTGGTGAACGGCTGGCGGGTCAGCTGCCGTATCACCGGCACGGCGTCCAGCAGCGGCCGGTCGCGGCGCACCGAGCGCTTGCCCAGCGTGTTGACCGTCGCCGACGCCGTCGCCAGCGAGGCCACCCCGCGCAGCGCGGCCCGCCGCATCGGCCGCCCGCCCAGGACGGCGGCGCCCGCCGCGATGCCCATCCACAGGAGGCCGTGGTCGGCGGTGCGCGTCAGCCGGGGCAGCACCCGCTGCGCGCCCGGCCAGTGCCGTGACGCCACGCTGTCGAAGATCCGGCGGTCCCATGTACTCAGCAGCTTTCGCATGCGCCACCTGTACCCCAAAGGGCGGGGCGCAGACAGCAACGCCGACGTGCCCGGCATCATCCGCTTCATCCGCAACCGGCTCCCATCAGATCAATTCGGTCGAACAGGGGCGTGATTCCGGTACGGCCCCGGGCGTCAGACGCGGCCGGGGTCCTTCGTGCCGCCGTCCGGGGCGGCCCGGCTGATGTCCGCGAGCGCCGAGTCCGGGTCCTGCGCGCGGGCCAGGTCGCCGATGCTGACCACGCCCACCGGCGTCCCGTTCTCCACCACCGGCAGCCGCCGCACCGCGTTGGTACGCATCAGCGTCACCGCCTCGCTGATGTCGTCGTCGGGGGCCACACAGACCGGCTCGGGCGTGCACACCGAGCGGCAGGACACGGCGAGCGGGTCGACGCCGTCGGCCACCGCCCGCAGTGTGATGTCGCGGTCGGTGACCACGCCCAGCAGTACGCCGTCCTGTGTCACCAGCACGTCGCCGATGTCCTGCGCGCGCATCAGCTGCGCCGCCTCCACGAGCGAGGCGTCCGGCTGGACCGCCGTGACGCCCGACGTCATGACGTCCCTCACGAACTGTGCCATGGCTGACCGCCTTGTCTCGGGTTCCGGTCGCCGCGCCGAGCGGAGGCCGGGCCCGTACGATCGAAGGAGGCGACCGGGCGGACCGGATGGCCCCAGGTGCCGGAACGGCCCGCGGAGCCGGGGCCCGTCCTGGTAGTGAGTGGGGTGAGGAAGTCTGGTTCCATGTCCGCCTCCGGGGCTCGGGCCGGGCCTGCCGCCGGACGTGTCCGGGTGGTTGAGCCGCCGGGTACCCGAACGGAGGCACCCGACACGGAGGGAGAAGCCCCGATGCCGTCTCACGACACACCCGCGGACGTTGTGCGGCCCGCGCAGAACCTGACCGCAACGCCCGGAGTCCCGCCCGCGCGCCTCGACGAACAGCAGCTGCTGCGCGAGCTGGAGACCATCCACCGCACCCGGCACGACACACTGCTGCACGGCTCCGGCGACGCGCTCGCCACCCACAACGCGCGCATGGCGGAACTGGAAGGCGAGTACCTGCGCCGCCATCCGCGCCGCTGGGTCGCCTCCGGCCGCACCCGCTCCGGCGCCCGCGCCCGCGCCGGCTCCTGACCCGGGGATGTTTGACCGCGAGCGGCCCTTGGTACCCGGGCCCCGGCCGAGCGGTCAGGGAGAAGACCGCGGGGCACAGCGGGGCACGGGAAAAGGGATGGTGGGGAGAGTCCGGGCGCGGGATGTGGGGTCCCGCGCCCGGTTCCCCGTCCGCCCGCCGCCCGCTCCTCACAGCACCCGGTACGGCGTCGCCTCCTCGTGGCGGAACCGCAGGCCGTGGCCCGGGAGGCGGTTCGCGCCGGGGCGTACGGTGCCGCCCGACGGGTCGAGGCCGCCGTCGAAGAACATCGACTCGATGCGCACATGGTCGTGGAACCACTCGATGTGCCGGAAGTTCGGCACGCACGCGGCCGGGTGGGCGTGCGCGTGCGGGGCGCAGTGCGCGGAGACCTCCAGGCCGTGGGCCTCGGCGAGGGCCGCGGCACGCAGCCAGACCGTCAGTCCGCCGCAGCGGGTCGCGTCGATCTGGAGGCAGTCCACGACCGGCGCCATCCGGGCGAAGTACGGCAGGTCGTAGCCGTACTCACCGGCCGCCACATCGCACACCACCAGGTCCCTGACCACCCGCAGGCCCTCCAGGTCGTCGGAGGACACCGGCTCCTCGAACCAGCCCACGCCCTGGTCGGCGAGGACCTGGCCGATCCGGACGGCCTGCTTGCGGGTGTAGGCGCCGTTGGCGTCCACGTACAGCTCGGCGTGCGGGCCGATGGCCGTACGGGCGTGGCGCACACGGGTCACGTCGCGCTCGACGGCCCGGCCCCACTCCTCACCGATCTTGATCTTGACCCGTTCGATGCCCTGGCCGTGCACCCAGCCGTTCAGCTGGGTCGCCAGATGGGTGTCGTGGTACGTGGTGAACCCGCCCGACCCGTAGACCGGCACCACGTCGCGCACCGCGCCGATCAGATGCAGCAGCGGCAGCTCCAGCAGCCGCGCCTTGAGGTCCCACAGGGCGATGTCCACCGCGGACAGCGCGCACGCCACCAGGCCGGGACGGCCCGCGTTGCGCACCGTCCGGCTCATCGCCTCGTACGCGCCCTGCACGTCCAGCGCGCTGCGGCCCAGGACCGGCCGGGTGAGCAGGTCGCGGACGACCGAGCCGGTGTCGGCGGCGGCGTAGGTCCAGCCGAGGCCGGTGGTCGTGCCGGAGCGGGCCTCGACGACGATGACGGTGGTGGTGTCCCACGCGAGGGTGCCGTCGGCTTCGGGCGCGTCGGTGGGGACGGTGTAGGCGGTGACGTCCAGCCGCTCGACGTTCATGGCGGGGGTGGCTCCTTCCGTCTCGGTACGGACCCGGGTCCGGCGCACACGCCTGCCGCTCCTGCCGTTCCGGCGCCGCGGGCCGGACCGTGACCGGGTGTCAGCGGCCGTCCCGCACGGGTTACCGGGCCCCGGGGCCGGAAACCTCCGGACCGGGCGCCCGACCCGGTGGATTCGGCGCCCCGGGCGTTTACCGGCACCGGCTCCGGGCACGCGACCGGTGTGCTTCGGACCGGAGGCACGCCCGTGGGAGCGAATTCGCCCTGCGAGCGTGCTCTCCGGCTGCGCTCCCACGGAAGGACCCCCGTCCACCGATCAGGGAGCCGAGACCATGCCCTCTGTACGCACACCCTTACGCCAGGGCGCCTCGCGCGGCCGGCACACCGAGTGCCCGGGCGGCGCGCGCCGCACCCCCCAGAACAAGCACCCGCACGACGACGCGCCGGACACCGGCGCCGACTTCCGCAGGCTGATGGCGCTGCCCGACGGGCCGGAGCGGGACGCACTGCGCCAGAGCATCGTCTGCGCCTGGATCCCGATGGCCGAACGCCTCGCGCGGCAGTTCCGCAACCGCGGGGAGACCACCGAGGACCTGACGCAGGTCGCGGCGCTCGGCCTGGTCAAGGCCGTCGACCGGTACGACCCCGACCGCGGCTGCGCCTTCGAGAGCTTCGCCGTGCCGACCATCGTCGGCGAGGTCAAGCGGCACTTCCGCGACCACATGTGGGGCCTGCACGTGCCCCGCCGCGTCCAGGAACTGCGCAACCGCGTCCGTACGGCCACCATCGAACTCACCCACGCGCCCGACGACCACCGCCCCCCGGCCCGGGACATCGCCCGGCACACCGGCATGACGCTGGAGGAGGTGCTGATCGGCATGGAGGCCCTGGAGAGCTACTCGACGCTCTCCCTGGACGCCGAACTGCCGGGCGCCGACGACGGGTACGCGCTCGTGGACACCCTCGGCGGCCCGGAGCCCGGCTTCGACCTCGTCGTCGACCGCGAAGCGATCCGCCCCAAGCTGCGGATGCTCCCCGAACGCGAGCGGCAGATCCTCTACCTGCGGTTCTTCTGCGACATGACGCAGAGCCGGATCGCCGACCGGCTCGGCATCTCCCAGATGCACGTCTCCCGCCTCATCAACCGCACCTGCACCCGCCTGTGCGACCAGGTGGCGGGCCGGGCGGCGTAGCCGTTCCGCTGCCGGGGCCCTCCGCAAGGGCCCCGGCCTTCTCCGCGGGCCGCTCCTCGTGAGCGGCCCGCGGCGTACGGGTGAATCCGCGCGCGGACCGTTGCGGAAGCCGCCGCGGTGTTCAAGCTCCTTGCAGTACCCCGCGGCGCTCACGTGCAAGGAGACGGTGATGGGCAGCACCCCGGACATGACGCTCGACGGCAAGGTCGCCTTCGTCGGAGGCGCGTCCCGCAACCTCGGCGCCCTCATCGGCACCACGCTCGGTGCCGAGGGCGCCAGGGTGGCGGTGCACTACAACAGCGACTCCTCCCGGGCACAGGCCGAGGAGGTCGTCGAGCGGATCAACGCGGGCCCCGGAGAGGCGTTCGCCCTCCAGGCCGACCTGACCCGCGTGGCGGAGGTGGAGCGGGCCTTCGACGAGGTCGGCAGCCGCTTCGGCAAGATCGACCACAGTGTCAACACCGCGGGCATGGTGCTGAAGAAGCCGGTCACGGAGATCACGGAGGAGGAGTACGACCGGATGTTCGCGGTCAACTCCAAGGCCGCGTTCTTCGTCATGCGCGAGGCGGCCCGCCGCGTCGAGGACGGCGGCAAGATCATCACGATCGTCACCTCGCTGCTCGCCGCCTACACCGGCCTGTACTCCGTCTACGCGGGCAGCAAGGCGCCGGTCGAGCACTTCACCCGCGCCCTGTCCAAGGAGCTGTTCGGCCGCAACATCTCCGTCAACACCCTCGCGCCGGGGCCGATGGACACCCCGTTCTTCTATCCGGCCGAGGACGAGGACTCCATCGCGTTCCACAAGTCCTCGGCGATGAACGGCGACCTCACCAAGATCGAGGACATCGTGCCGTGGGTGCGGCACCTGCTGACCGACGGCTGGTGGGCCAACGGCCAGACGATCTTCCTCAACGGCGGCTACACCACCCGCTGAACCGCCCCTCGCTCAGGGGTGCAGCGCCCGCCCCAGATGACGGGCCATCCGGTCGACGGTGCCCGCCTCGGCCATGCTGAACGCCCGCCGTCCGCCCGTGCGCAGCAGCGTCAGCACACCGCGCACGGGCCCCGACCGCGCCCGCAGCGGTACGCACAGCAGCGAGGTCACCCCGGCGCGGGCGAGGATCGGCACCCCGTCCGCGTCGTGGCCGAACACCCCCAGGTCCTCCGGGCGCACCTGGAGATGGGCGTTGCCCGCGCGGGCCGCCTCGACGACGACCGGGCAGTTCCCGGGCAGCTGGGAGGCCAGGGTGGCCCGCAAGGCGTCCGTGCCGTCCGGGTCCTGTGCGGCGGGCGCGTCCGGCCGGCCGGACGGGGCCGTGGCGCCGTGCCGGTCCGCCGGGGCATCCGGTGCCGCGCCCTCACCGGCGGCGTCCTCGCCGTCGTACGCGCCGTCCCCGTCGTACGGAGCGTCCGGACCGGCGCCCCCGTACGCCGCCACGCGCACCAACGGGCCGCCGCCGCGGGTGACCAGATCGGCCGTCACCCAGTCGGCGAACCGGCCGCGCAGCACCCGGCATGCCTGGTCCAGTATCGCGATGGGGTCCCGCGGCGCCTCCAGGAGCGTCATGGTCATGTCGTCCAGGAGGTCCATCAGCTCCGTGGTGCGGGTCAGCTCGGCCAGGCCCGGCGGCATCGTCGCGCGGCCGGCGCCGCCGCGCCCGCTCCGGCCGCCCCGGTCCGCCGCCAGCGCCTCCGGGCCGGTGAGGAAGACCGTGAGCACGGACGTGCCCGTCTCGCCGCGGGGCCGCAGCGCCGTCATCGTCGCGCGCAGCGACTCGCCCTCCCGCCGCGCCCCGTCCGGCGGCGGCAGCAGCCGCACCACCAGGCTGCGGTCGCCCTCGTTGCGGGAGACCGCCGCCACCTGGGAGCGGAAGGCGGCCCGCTCCTCGGGGGCGAGCGAGGCGGTCAGCGGGCGGCCCGCCGCATAGCCGGCGCGCATGCCGAACAGCCGGGTCCCCGCGAAGTTCAGCCGCCGTATCACCGTGTCCGGGCCCAGCAGCGCGACCGCGTACGGCATCCGCTGGAACAGCGCCCGCAGCAGCTGCTGTTCGTCGGCGGCGCGCCGGGCGCCGTTGTCGCGCTCCCCGGGCAGGCCCCGCTCCAGGCGCGGCAGGAGCACGTCGACCACGTGCTGGAGCTCCAGCAGGGCGGCGTCCAGGACGGACAGCCGCTCCGTGGAGGGCAGGGCGCGGGCGGCGCGCAGCTCGTCGACCCGTCTGCGGAAATCGGTGAGTTCCGCCGTCACGCGCTCGCCCTCGGCCATGCCCTCACGCTAGCCGGTGCGCCCCCGGACCGTACCCCGCGCGGACCAAGCCGTCCGGACACCGCGGCTCCGTCACCGGAACTCGACGGGATTCCGGCGTTTTCGCCCGCCCGCACCGGGCAGCCGATCCGTTGCGGCCCACGCACCCGAAGGGACTGACCCACAGTGGACGCAACGACGCCTATGCGCACGCTCTTCGAGGCCGGGGCGTCCGACCTCGACGAGGGTGCGCCCGCCCGTAGCCTGGCGCACCTCGCCGAGCAGGCCGCCTGGTGCACCCCCGACAGCTGCGGCGCCGCCGCCACGGTGAGCACCGGCGAGGACACTTCCGAGGCCCCCACCGCGGTGACCCACCCCGATCTGTCCGCCCTGGTCAGTGTCCAGTGGGAGTCCGGCGAAGGGCCCATCCCCACGGCCCTGGACAGTGGCCGGGCCACCGGCGCCGACGACCTGCTGCACGAGCGCCGCTGGCCGGAGTACCGGGCCATGGCACTCCAGGCGGGGGTACGCTCCAGCGCCACCCTCCCGTACCGCCGGGACGGCATCACCCTCACCATCACCGTCTACGGTTTCCGCCCCGGCCTGAAGGTCGAGAAGGGCTGTACGGCCACCGACGTGCTCGGCGAGCTGGCCGCCACCGGGCTGGCCCGGGAGCGCCGCTACCGCGAGGCCCTCGCCGAGGTGGACCAGCTCGACACCGCCCTGCGCACCCGGCCGGTGGTCGACCAGGCATGCGGCATCCTCATGTACGTGCTGGGGTGCGACCCGGACACCGCCTTCGACACGCTGCGCCGCCTGTCGCAGCGCACCAACCGCAAACTGTCCGACCTCGCCGGCGCCCTGGTCCGCACCCGCGGACACGGGCTGGAGTCGGAGCTGCGGTGCCTGGGCGACCGGCCGCGGGACACCGGCCGCGCCACGGCGGCACGCGACGGGGCCGAGCCCGGCCGTACCCCCGCACCGGGCACCGGCCACGGACGGTAGCCCGCGACCGTACCGCTCCCCGCCCCACCCGCCCGCGCACCGGCTCTCAGCCGACCGGTGACGTGTCGCCCCGCCTCCCGGCCCCCGCGATCTGCAAAGGTGGTCGGGGCCCGCACTCATGTGATGGGCCCACGATCGACCCGCCGTGGAGTGTGGAGGTACGGATGCAGCGGACGGCCCTGGATCCGGATCCGGCCCCGGAGCCGGATCCCCCGGCGGGGCTGCCGGTCCTCCCGGAACTCGCCGCGCACCTCACCGCCGCGGCGGACCGTACGGAACCCGAGCCGCCCGGCGGGTCCCGGCCGCTGCGCGCCGCCGCCTGCGACTACTGGAGCCGCCGGGGCCTGGCGACCGCGCCGGAGCGGGTGCTCGCCGCGCCGGGCGCGCCCGCCCTGCTCCTCGCCCTGCTCGCCGCGGCCGGCGGCGACGTGCTGCTGCCGCGCCCCTGCGCCGAGTGGTACGCGCCGGGCGCCGGGCTGCTCGGCAGACAGGTGCACCGCATCCCCGTACCGGCCGAATCCGGCGGCGTGCCGGACGCGTTCGCGCTGCTGGAGGCCGTACGCCGGGCCCGGGCGGCCGGCGAGGGACCGCGGGTCCTGCTGGTGTCGGTCGCCGACGACCCCAGCGGTACCTGCCCGCCGCCCGAGCTGGTGCACGAGGTGTGCGAGGCGGCCGCGGCGGAGGGGCTGTGGATCGTCAGCGACGAGACCGGCCGCGACCTGCTGCACGACCCGCACGACACGGTCGTCCTGAGCCCGGCCGAGATGCTGCCGGACGATGTCGTCGTCCTGACCGACCTGCGGGCCACCCTCGCGCCGGCCTCCTGGCCCGCCGCGCTGGCCCGGTTCCCGGACACCGGGCGCGCCGCCCGGCTGCGCGCCGCGACGCTGGACCGGCTGGCGGCGCTGCGCACCCCGGTGGCCGGCCCGGTCGCCTCCGCCGTCACGCGGGCGCTCGCCGAACCGGAGGCCGTACGCGCCCGCACCGCCGCCGCGGCCCGCACGCACGGCACGCTCGCCGGAGCACTGCACCACGCCCTCACCGTGTGCGGCGCCGTCTGCCGCCCCCCGCACGCGGGCAGCCATCTGTACGCCGACTTCGACCCGCTGCGCCCCGTGCTGGCCGGCAAGGGCATCACCGGCCCGGCCGACCTGGAAGGCGCGCTCGCGCCCTGGGCGGCGCGCGGCGGACACCGCTTCGGCGACGACCACCGGGCGCTGCGCGTACGGCTGAGCACCGACGCGCTGCTCGGGCCCGACGCCGGACGCCGGCAGCAGCTCCTCGACGCCACCGACCCGCTGCGACTGCCGCATGTCGCCGAGGCGTTGAGCGCGCTGTCCGCCACGCTCGCGTCGCTCACGGACACCGGCCCCTCGTAGCGCCGGGCCCGCCGCGTACCGCCCGTACGCCTCTCCCGGCCCTGCCGCGTACCGCCCGTACGCCCCTTCCGGCCCCGCCTTCCCGGCCGCCCCGGCTCTCGCCCGCGACCGGCACCACGACCGGTCACGCCCACCGAATGGAGCCCCTCGATGACCGAACAGACCGAACGTTCCCTCACCGAGCCTCTCCCGACCGCCGGCGCCCCGCACCCGGCCGGCCCGCACCCCGAGTCCCCGGCGCTCCGCCCGCTCCGCGAGGTCCGCCGGTGGCCCCGCGACTTCACCGACCGCCTCACCGCGCCGCTGCCCGGCGTCCGCGCGCTGGCCCGCATCGCCCGCGAGGGCAAGCTGCGGCCCTCCGCCCAGGCACTCCTGGACATCCCGGAACTCCCCTTCGAACCGGGCCCGCTGCCCGAGCCCGGCCCCCGGGACATCGCCGTCACCTGGGCGGGACACGCCAGCTGGGTGCTGCGCGTCGGCGGCCTGACCGTGCTCACCGACCCCGTGTGGTCCCGCAAGATCCTCGGCACCCCGCCCCGCGTCACCCCGGTCGGCGTCCGCTGGCAGGACCTGCCGCCCGTCGACGCGGTCGTCATCAGCCACAACCACTACGACCACCTCGACCTGCCCACCCTCAAGCAGCTCCCGCCGCACACCCCGCTCCTGCTGCCCGCCGGACTGGCCCGCTGGGCCCGCCGGCGCCGCTTCACCCACGTCACCGACCTGGACTGGTGGGAGGCCGTCGAACTGCCCGGCCCCGCGGGCCCGGTCCGCTTCGACTTCGTGCCCGCCCACCACTGGAGCAAGCGCACCCTGACCGACACCTGCCGCTCCCTGTGGGGCGGCTGGGTCCTGACCGCACCGGACGGGCGGCGGGTGTACTTCGCGGGCGACACCGGCTACGGCCACTGGTTCGAGGAGATCGGCAGCCGCTACCCGGACATCGACCTGGCACTGCTGCCGATCGGCGCCTACGACCCACGCTGGATGCTGCGCCCGGTACACACCGACCCCGAGGAGGCAGTCCGCGCCTGCCACGACCTGGGCGCCCGGGCGATGGCCCCCATGCACTGGTCCACATTCCTGCTGTCCGCCGAGGCCCCCTTGGACCCGCTGCGCCGCGTCCGCGCAGCTTGGGAGGCCACCGGGCGCCCGCGGGAGGATTTGTGGGATCTGGCGGTTGGGGGGTCGCGGGTGTTGGGGGAGGGGGAGGGGTGAGGGCTGGTCTCGTACGGCGAGGGCGGAAAGCTGGTGACATCCGCTCTCCAGAAGCGTCGCCAGGTCGGTCATCAGGCCGCGTCCCCCATGGCGGCCGGGAAGGCGGCCGGAGTGACGGCGGCGGCCCGGTAGGCGATGCCGTGCCGCTGCTGGCCGTTGAACACCGACTCCCACGGCCGGGCCACCAGGCCGGGCAGGGAGACCGGGGCGCCGAGCGCCAGGCCCTCGGAGGCACCGCTCTCCGGAACGGTGACCTTGATCAGGGACGACTCCCCTTCCTCGATGTAGACGACGCCGATCGTCATCAGCGCTTCGCCGTTGTTGGCGTCCTTGGCGATCTCGCCCGTCTTGCGGTCGCGGACCTTGGGCTCGGGCGCCTCGGTCAGCAGGATCGTCGCGGCCGAGGTCTCCACACGGATGGTGCGCAAGGCTTCTTCCCATCTACTCGTCTAGACAAGTTGCAGTCTTCGCGCCCGGCTCTTCCGGGAACGGGGACCACCTTGCCACACAACTTGCCCACTCGTCTATACGAGTATGCGTGCCGGGGTGTACGAGTCCGAAGAAGTGGCCTCGCGCACCGCCGGTCAGGTAGCCGGGAGCTGATAGGAGAGGACGTACGCGTCCGCCGCCATCACCGTGTCGCAGACCTCCACGGCCCGCTTCTCCGTGTCGTAAGCCGTGCGGATCAGGTGGATCACCGGGACGCCGGACGCCAGTTGCAGCGTCTTGACCTCGGCAGGTGAGGGCATCCGGGCGCGGATCTCTTCCTCGAAGTGGTCAAGGTGGTGGCCCAGTTCTTCCAGCCGGGCGTAGATGCCGCCGGGGCCGGGGTTGGGTTCGGCGATCTGGGTGCCGCGGGCGATGTCGAGCGGCAGGTAGGAGGTGGCGAACTCGACCGGCCGGCCGTCGAGCAGGTAGCGGCGCCGCCGGGCGAGCACGCGCCGCACGGAGCCGAGCCGGGCGGAGATGTCCTGACTGGCCTTCTCCTCCTTGACCTCCAGACCATCCACCTTCGGGTGACTGCCGACGGCATCGGCCTCCACGATGAACGCCGACTTCCCCTGCTCGCGGTGGCGCCGGGCGAACCGGTCGGAGGCGAGGCGCCGCACGGGCGGGCGCGGCCGGACGAACACGCCCTTGCCGTGCTCGGCATGGACCAGGCCCTCCCCCTGAAGGACCGAGAAGGAGTTCCGCACCGTCATACGGGAAACCCCGTAGTGCTCCACCAGCTCAGCTTCCGAGGGCAGCTTCTCCCCCTCCCTGAACCGGCCACGGTCGATGGCCTCGCGAAGCTGATCGGCGATCTGCCGGAAGACCGCACGATCACTCGTGGGGTCGAGAGCGCCAAGAACGCTCGGAAGAGACGTCACGTGGACTACTCCTTTAGGTATCTAGACGAGTGGGCGAGTGCTATTGCTACGGTGGAGAGCCTAGCCATCCGAAGGGGCCGAGGAACGTGAGCACCGACCGTCCGCACTCCGTGAGCGTCGCCGGAGTCATCGTTGACGACCAGGGCCGGGCTCTCCTGATCAAGCGGCGCGACAACGGTCACTGGGAACCGCCGGGCGGAGTCCTCGAACGCGAGGAAACCATCCCGGAAGCCCTTCAGCGCGAAGTGCTCGAAGAAACCGGCGTCAAGATCGAGCTTCCGGCGACCTTGACCGGTGTCTACAAGAACATGACGGGCCTGATCGTTTCTCTGGTCTTCCGCTGCCGGGCCGCCGACGGCACCCCCACCACCGGGGACGAAACCCGCGCGCTGCGATGGGCCACCCGCGAAGAAGTCACCGAACTCGCCGACGAGGCGTACGCGATCCGCGTCCTGGACGCGCTCGATGCCATGACCCCGCCGGCCGTCCGCGCCCACGACGGCGTGAAACTCGTCTAGCCCGAACCCGCTGCACATGGCGGCCTACCAGCACGAAGGAACTTGTATGCACGAGTATACGAGTAGAGTCCAGGTCTGGGGGCTCAGTTGCCCAGGTTCCCCGGAAGAGGTGAGCCGGGCCCGCCGGTGGACCCGCGACATACTGCGTGATTCCCCGCTGGCCGAGGACGCCGAGCTGATCGTGAGCGAGCTGAGCTCGAACGCGATCTTGCACACCGCCAGCGGGCGGGACTCCGGCAGCTTCCATCTGTCCCTCGCGGTTACCCCGCAGGTCATCGCCCTGTCGGTCACCGACGACGGCGGCGCAGGCACGATCCCGAAGGTCGAGGACCAGGACGAGGAGGCCGAGCACGGCCGCGGGCTCGGCATGGTCAACGCGATCGCTCACCGAGTGGTGGTCCACAGCAGTCAGGGCGCCCACACCGTCACCGCAGAACTCTTCACGAGCAGCCGACCAGGAGCCCACCCATGCTGAAGACCGGCAAGCCCCGCTGCGGCTACTGGTGCGAATGCTGGACCCAGGACCTCGCGGACCCGACCGAGAGGCCGGCCCTGCACGCCTCCTTCGACGCCTACTCGGCCCGTCAGGCCGACAGGTGGGTAGCGGTCGCCCTGCGCACCATCACGCCGGCCCTCTCCCCGGAAGCCTCACACGAAGCCTGGACCTGGCTCTGCGAAGGACGACTGAAGGCCAGGGCAGCCCTGCTCCGCCGACAGCCCTACACGGTGACCGTCACCCAGGCCACCACCCGCATCACCTGGACGATCCGCCCGGTGATCTTCCTTCCTCTCGTCCACCGGCAGGGCACCGTACTCCCCGCCTGCACAGAAGACTTCAAGCCCCTCCCGCCAGCCTGAGTTACAACTTTCTCTACTGGTTCAAGAGCGGCTCGCTCACGCTCGCCGCGCGCGACCCGGCCCCCGACCGGGCCACGCTCATGTCTCCGCCCCGCTCGGCCCGGCCGGCGCCCGTGCCGCGCGCACAGCAACCCGCCGCCTGTTGCCAGAGAAGAGGTACGTCCTGGCTGGGGCGGCCGGCTCCGCGCTAGGTGATCCCTGCTGTCAGTGGCTGGCAGTAACCTGGCCACGCAAAGCCAGAAGGGTGACCCATAATCGCCAGGAGAGCACTTGACCGAGAGTACCCGTGGGGTAATTTACATTCTCGCAAATTCCCTCATCCCTGGAGTACTGAAGATCGGCCGCACACACAGAGAGTCCACAGAGCGCGCCAGAGAGATCTCCCGGGCAACCGGAGTGCCGATCGAGTATGAAGTGATCTACGATCAGGTCGTAAGCGACGCCAGAGCCGCAGAAAAAGAGCTGCACTCCCTGCTTCACATTCACCGCGTGAACGCGCAACGCGAGTTCTTCAGAATCCCAACCCGCGAGGCAATTCGACACGTTCAGAAAGTCTGTGCTCACTATCAAGTAAACGAAGTAGTTGAGGCGGTAGAAATAGATGCCCTACCCGCCATGGAAATCCGAATGCGCCGATGGCTGCGGCGTGACCTAGTGGCGTTGAAGTTCGTGCAATATCCCGACCTATGCCTCATCAAATGGATCATCCAGCCGGACCATAGAAAGCTTGCGGCATACGAGAATATTTTCGACCTGGCAGTGATCGGTAGCGAACGCGACAGGTGCATGGAAGATCGGGCACGACACCACGATGTTTGCCAATGCGAGGGTGGATCCTTTTGCCCAGTCCACTATTCCGCAAAAGAGAATTTCGAGTTTTTTCTTGAGCTAGACCCGTATTCGATGATCATGACAGGATTGGAAATCCTGACTCCCGAAGCATCCGACTATGTGGCTCATCTTTGGGAAGATCGTAAGCTGGAGCCGCCAAATCGCCTAGGATGGAATATCGTCGGCGTTAAATACGACATGATGGGGCCTGAAGAAGAGTGGCGAAAAGTTCTGGCTAAGAATGGAATCGCCGATAGGGGAACCGAAGGCGGCGCCGAAATCATCGACGGTTGAGCCAGCGTCCTGCAGCAGTCACTGCCCAATGTCTCGCCGCCACGGTCCCGTCGTCGTGACTGGTTCTCGTCGACGACACAAGTCAGTAGCGTGGCCGAGGCCGGTGGGGGTGCAGCGAGGCACACGCGTGCGTGCTCGGTCAGCGCACCCGCCGTCGTGGCTGACTGTCGTCGGCTGAGGTTCGTCACTGCCGTGCCAGATGCAGGGATCAGCCAGGGCCAACAGGGGTGTCAAGCGGTCGAGTTTCGGGCCGCCACATAAGGTATCGAAGCCGTAGGTCAGCGGCCCCGCTGCCCCGCCTCTCTCCGTAAAGCGGGCGTCGCAGTTCGAATCCTGCCCAGGGCACCAGACAAAATTCCATCGACCGATCACATTTGACATCTACGCTGAGGGGTCGGGCGCCTCTTACGATCTTCAGGCGCCAATCTCGGCAGCGGCCAAGGCATCAATCTCTATGTCATCCGTGGTCGGATTCCACAGCTCCCGGGGAGCCGTGATGTGCGTTATTCCGACTGTTTCTCCATACGGGAACGCCTTATCCCTAGAAACGAAATAGTCGGCCTTCATTCGGATAGCTGTTGCTAGGTGGGTGGCATCCGGACCCCTGAGTCTGTAATCTGCGGCGAGCTGACGTACCTCCCTGGCAATCAGCATGTCAACCTCGACCCACTGTATTTCAAGACGCTCCAAGTATTCTTCCACGACGCGGTCTCGCTCATCCGGATCGACGTCACCTTTTCTGCCGTTTAATTCGACCAATAGCAAGGTAGAGGCAACTATCTGAATATCTCCTCTGTGGGCAGCCCGTAGAACCTTGTAGGAATTAGGCCACAAGCCTTTTTCCTTCTTTATGACGTTGAGGAAAATATCCGCATCAACGTATACCAAAGGTTCAGTCACTTCTCACCTGCCTCAGATATTCAGCCGTGCTGAGGTCACCCGTTATCCGAGGATTGATGCCAAGGATCTCGGCCGGGTCCACGGGACTCCGGCGATCAGGAAGCACTTCAAGGTCTGTCATCTGCAAAGAAACAGCCTGCCCTTCCGTGTTCCTTTGCAGGACGCCAGAAGCAATCACACGGCGACCCCACGCATTTCGCAGTACCTCACTGTGATCACTATGAGCGACCACGCGAACTGCGTGGCGGGTTCGGGGATCACGGATAAGGGCCCTAGGTGCACTTCCCCTGTTGTGACTCAGAACGTCTAGCGTCCCCGTAACGCTAGAGAAAGCGCTCTTAGCTGGAAGAATGGCTTGCGTAGCGTTACTTACGGTACCTTCATCAACAACGGCTGTGTGATGATCGCCGCTCAAGCTGGTGACCGCGACCTGCCCAATTCCGCCTTGCCCGATATGCTTTCCGATGTGCCCCACGCGGGCAACGGTTCGCTCGCTGAAGAATGGTGGAATCTTCGGCGACTCGGTAAGCAATTCCACACCATCGACGAAACCATTCAGTGGGGTCGCAATGGACTGCGGAGATCGTTTGGCAGGCACCACGGCCGGGACAAGGACAATCCGTACGTCCCTTTCCATCTTCATATCTTGAATCGCCCAACGAAGTCGTGGGCTACGCACTGGCAGGGCAGTCCGGTCGACCTCTTCAAGAGACAACCTCACCTCACCAAGAATCTGTGTATAGGTCTTGAGGTCGAGGCGAGATGACGTGGAGGCGATGCGCACCTCAAGAGCGCTATCGTCACGGACAGCAGTGGTCACGGCTACACCCCTCTCCTGCGTCTAGTCCCATCGTCGCACCAGGGTGCGACAGACGCGCTGTACGTGCTGCCACTTACCAGGTGGTCGACGCTACGGAGCTTTGATCCGCAGCACTCCACCTTTGGTCACGGGAGTGACTTAATCGTTACACGATCAGTTAGTACCCAGCATGGCAGTGCGGCACGCCAAGCGTTGCTTCTGTTCGAGCTGCCTCACGTGCTGGCGGAGCGTACTTGGTACGGCTTCTGAGCTGGGCAGAGCCGTGAACTTCTCCTGTCCCGTTGGTCAGCGGAACAGGAGATCAGTAGACGGGCATGCCAAGCTCCATGGATCAGCACCGTGCCAGAGGCGTGCCAGATCGTGCCGAGAATCGCGGGGAACAGCGGGGACTGGTCATACGTGCAACCAGGGCGTCCCCGCAGCCTCGCCGCAGGTCAAGCAGCACCTGCCGCTTGAAAATCCGAGCTTCCCAAGCTGAGTGCGCACCATCAGATTCGAGCCTCTGCGTCGGTACTGATCAGCTTGTGGAATCGCCGGCCGGGTCGGTACTAGGGCGAGCATGCCTGTCGCCCACGTATGAGGTCGTCAACTCATAGCGCATCGCTTGCACAAGATCACCTCTCTTGGCGGATACGCCTCCCAGCTCATCTCCCCCCGTCAAGGCAACACGTGCAGCTGAGTACAACGCCGGGCGGAAGGAGTCGATCGCCGAGAGCACAGGGGTACCGGCCAAGATAGTCATCTCAAGGTCGATCTTGGCGAAAGCCACCGAGGCGTCCAACGCTGCTGCTGCCAGTGGGGAGGCTCGCCGGGCGTCCTCTGAACCACGGATCGGCCCGTTGGAGACTCCTTCCAGGCCGCCAGCATCTCGCAAGTCCCGCAGGACCCGGACCCAGTCGTCTGCAACAGAGAGGTACCGAACGTAGAGCGCCCTTCGTTCGATCCACAAGGCTGCTTCACGCTGTTCCAGAGATGATGTGGTCGATTGGACCAGGGCGAGCGTTTCCTGTCGTCGCAGATCAGCCGCCTGCCAGGCTCTCTGCTGTCTCGCTTGGCGCCGTTGGAGGAGGTAACCAAAGCCTGTGCCAAGGACCGTCCCAGCCACGGCTATGGCAGAGAGAAGGTACGGCTGCAAGGCCCCTCCCGCAGCAGAGCTGATTCCCCGGCTTCGATCGTGGCGGCGAGAGGGGCCACCCGTCTCAGTTTCCGTCTCATTCAGCCCCGTTCACGGCCGCTCAGACGAGACCAGGAGTCGGGTGCTGCCCACGAGCGGGCCCGCCCATGAACGCTCCTGCACACAGCCCACCACCACAGTTGGAAAGCGTGCGCCCTCGAACAACCTCCCTGGCCTGCCGTGCACCGCTGCGCGGAGCAGTGCGCCTTCCATAGAGGACATGTGCCCGGCAATCCTGCACTGGTCCGCACAACGGTCGAGACCGAGGGTGGGAGACGTGGCTCGTACGCAGTCCAGGTGTGGAGCGCTCACGGGGAAGGGAAGTCGGTGTCGGCGGCTGGCGATGGACGGTGCGTCGCGATACAACCTGCACCGTGGCGAGTGGTCGTCGTACACCATCGAGAAGCACAAGGAAGCCGAACGCAAGGCGAAGACACGCAAGCGGCGCAAGTGACTCCAGCCGGTGTTGACATCCATGGCTGACATCAACGACAGCGGATAGCAGCGGCGTCGTGCGGCCTGACACGACCACGGCCGCCCCGCGCAGCACGGGCGGACAGGCGGTCAGACCGAACTCCTAAAGCGGATGTCAAAGGTTCGAGCCCTGCCGGCGGCACAATGCTGCGCAAACCCGCCCCCAAGGACGGAGCCGCCCTGGCGATTTTTTTGACGCCGCGGTTCTTGTCGTCCTCGCTGCTGCCCGCGGGCACCGTCTCCGTCACCACGACCAGTAGGCCGCCGCCCAGCAGACCCGCCTCTACCTCCAGGCCGCCTACGGCCAGGCCACCGCAGCTCCTCTGGCCGCCCTCTCCCGCCGTGCACCCGCCGCCCCATGACCGAGCGGTTCGTCGCCCTGGTCCGCGAGACGGTTCCGGCGCACGCCCAGCAGATCCTCGACGACCCTGCCTGGGACACCCTGGCCACTGCCAGCACAGGGGGACACCAGCCCCCCATGCTCCTACGACAGGCCGCCGACCAGTGCACACTCGACGACGGCCGCTCACCGGCACGCACCCTCACCTGGTGCATCCACCGGCTTGCCCAGCGCCCTGCCCCCAGCGCACGAGCCCGCGCGGACACGGGCACAAGACCGTCCCACCGCGCTCAGACGAAACCGCTTGCCCCGCACCAGCCGACCAGCGCAGAGGTACACAGGCGTCCTCGCTGACGACTACGGCGCGACCGTTGCCCCTTCGACGGGACCAGGCGAGTCAACCGCCAGCGCATGGAACTCGGCGGCCAGACACAGAGGGCCCAGTTGCGCCAGGAGGGGCAGTGCGCTGACTTCGCGTCCGTCCACCCACACCCCCGTCTGTGGAGGGCGGAACGGAGTGACTGCGATGCCACAGGTGTCGAACAGTCTGGTCCTCAGGTAGCGCATACCGCCTGTGCCACATAGATACGTCGTCGCGCCGGTGGCAACAGCAAGGTCGGCAAGACGCTGAGTCCGGCCTGATCGGGAAGGCAGGGTGCTGCTGCGCAGGAGGCGGCCAGGCCAGCCGAGGACCTCCAGGAGCGCCCGTGTGGAGGCTTCGGCGACGGCAGCAGTTCTTCCACTGGTGGCGATCAAGCCGAGGACCGGATCGAGAGCTGGTTTCAGGGCCGGCCAGTGCGGGCTGGCTCCGTAGCAGTGTTGGAGGGTGTGCCGGATACGGCGGCGGGCCCGGGCCGGGTCGACGATCTCGGCGTCGCGGATGAGGGTCGACCGGCCGTTGGGAAGGTGGGTGGGCAGGGTGAGCCACTGTCGCCGTGCCGGGTCGTTCAGAGCCGCCAGGCGGGCTCGGTGCTGGTAGTCGCGGCGGGCGAACTGTACGTCGTCGAGGACGATCCAGTAGTCGGCGGCGAAGAGCTTGGCGAGAGTGGTTAGCCGGGGGAAGAAGTTGGGCTGGTGGATCGCGCACCGCCCGCCCGGCGGCGGCAGGTCAGGTGGCGAGGAGACGGCTGTCGAAGCCGTCCTTGATGAGGGACTCGTAGGCGGCATGTACGTCCTCCGGGACGTCCTGCTCGATGGCGAAACCGAGCTTGGGGTATTCGATCACCCGCTGCATGTCGCCGACGAGCATGTCGGTGACGAATGCCTCGTCACCGATCGCCTTGAGGTAGTCGTCGAACTCCAGCGGTTCGGACGCGCATACCACCTTCACCTCGGGCCAGACCTTGCGGCAGGTGGCATAGGCGCGTCGCTCCATGTAGGGCATGGCGGTCAGCAGCACCGACTTCGGGGCGATGCCGACGGCGGCCAGTACCTCGCGGGAGAAGGCGATGTTCTGGCCGGTGTTGGCGGCGTTCGGCTCGATCAGGACCGAGGTGTCGGGAACGCCGAGTTCCAGGGCGTGCTCGCGGAAGTGGACGGCCTCGCCGCGCGGGAAGCGGGCGGCGGTGTTGGGGCTGTTTCCGCCGGTGAAGATCAGGGTGGGGAAGTGGCCGGCGTGGTAGAGCTCGGCGGTGAAGGCGGCGACGCGCAGGTCGTGGCTGCCCAGGCCGATGGCCACGTCGCAGGGCCTGAGCTGGTGGTGCATCTGGTGGTAGTCCCAGATGAGTTTCGCGTTGTGCCACTGGTCTTCGGTGATGGTCCGCTGCTTGTCCGTCACTCGTTCTCCCTGGTCACCGTCGCCGGGGGCGGTCTGCCCCCTCGCTTGTGGTCCGGATGCCCTCGATGCTGCCCAGTTGGTGGCTCATGCCGTACTGGGCGGCGACCTTGGCGGCGCGGTCGAGGACCTGTAGTCCATCATTCCGGGTGGCCGGGTCGGAGAGCAGGATGTGACCGTGGGCGGTGTCCAGACGTACGCGTTGCATCGGTGAGTCGGTCGTGCCGGTGCGGCGGGCGATGTCGATGAAGTGGAGGGCCTGGGTGAGATCGCCGGCGCCGCGGTGGGCGAGGGCGAGCTTCTGGTGGGCCACCGACCAGTCGTCGGGTTCGGCCAGGTCTTCGAAGTCGCGGGTGGCGGTCATCATGACACGGGACGCGTAGTCATGGTTGCCGTCCTTGCTCAGTGCCGTACCCACCCACAGGCGGGCGCGAGCCCTGTCGCGGCGGGAGAGGCGGTCGTCGACGGCCAGGGACTCGTAGTGGCGTGCGGCCACTTCCAGGCGGCCCGACATCTCGGCGACCACCGCCAGGGACAGGTCGAGCTGCGCGATGCGGCGGGGGATGCCGAGCTGGGTGAACAGCGAGCGGGCACCAGTGTAGGAGCGCTGGGCCGAGAGCGGCCCCAGTACGGCGCCTTGGTCCCGGTACAGATCGCCGATCAGGGCGGTGGAGCGGGCGAAGAGGTACAGGCCCTTGTCGTCGAGTTCCGGTGGCCCGAAGCGCTCCAGCCAGCGGCTGAGCAGGTTCTCGGCGAAGGCGAAGTTCTGGCGGGAGAGGGCGACCACCACCCGGTCCAGGTCGTCGGTCCAGGACTCGTACTCCCAGGCTCGCGGTCCTGAAGCAGTGACGCGCCGCCCCGGTCCCTGGCCGGGGCGGCCGGCCTCCGACAGGAGGGTTTCGAAGCGCAGGTGCACCGCGGCGTCCGCGCGGGCCAGAGCGGTGTCCAAGATGGCCTGGGTGTCCGGGCGGGGTTCGGTGGAGGCCAGAAGCTTGTCCCACTTGGCGACGGTCCGTGCTGCGACCCCGAGGTGTTCGGCCAGGGCCCGCACGCTCATCCGCAGGGCGAGGCGCAGGGCGTGGGCCTCCAGCCCGGTCCAGTGGTGCACGGTCGCCACGCGTCGCTCCCTTCCGGACAGCATGGAAGCACGAGGCAGGTATGCGGGGGCACGTAAATGCAACGGAAGTACAACAGCCGGTCATTTTCCACCGGCCAGGTCCGGTCCACCCTCGAAGTACCGGCCGGAATTTCGCAGTCCGCCCCGGTGCCTTCCCACTCCCCAAGCCCTTGGACGGTCACGCGCATGGAACCCCTCACGGAGCACCGCCCGGTGAACGGCCCGCTCGTTTACGGCTTCCTGAGGCTTGTCCGCAGCTCCCCTGCCCGTCAGTCAGCTCTGTCGGACGCCCTCGTCGAGTACTGCCGCAGCCACGAGTTGGTACTGGGCGGGCTCTTCGTCGAGCGCGGTACGGGCGCGAGCGCTCGTACCGCGGCCTTCACCGGGCTACTGGACGCACTGGCTCTGCCCGATGCCTACGCCGTCGTCCTCCCTGCCCCCTCGCACTTGGGCCCCCGGCCGATAGCGGCCGAACGCAAGCGGCAGATCACCGGATCGACAGGGGTACAGCTGCTGCTGATCCGCGGCGGGATGAAAGCTCTACGCCGAGCGAAGCCTTCCAGCGGACGTGGTCCGCGCCTAGGAATCGTTCTGGACGCCGAAACATGAGGCTCCCCATGCCCGATCCCGCACACAGAACCTTCCCCGCCGTCCCCGAGTCCGTCGGCCTGGCCCGCAGCTTCGCCGACCGCACACTGACCTCCTGGGGTCTGGACGGACGGGCCGACGATGTTCGCCTGTGCGTCTCCGAGCTGGCCACCAATGCCGTCACCCACGGCACGGTTCCCGACCACGACTTCACCCTGACCGTGACCGCCGAGGACGACGCCATCTGCGTCGAAGTCCGTGATCCCAGTCCACGCCGCATACAGCTACGCCACCCCACCATCGAGGACACCACCGGCCGCGGCCTGCACCTGGTCGGCGTTCTCAGCGACGAATGGGGCGTGACGGAGCACGGCACGGCCGGCAAGACCGTATGGACCCGCTTCAAGACCACCGCCCCGGCCTCCGAGAAGGCGCCATGCTGACCACCTGCACACCGTCCGTCGTCAACGCCCCCGGCCCGGGCCTGCTGGCTGCACTGGGCGCCTGGACCTGGCTCGGCCTCGACCCGGCCGACGCTCCGCTCGCCCACCTCCTCCTCGCCCACCCGCCCGGACGTACCGCCCGCGACACACCAGCTGCCATCGAGGCACGTATGCAACGCATCGCCGCCTCCCTGGGCGGCCTCGCCGCGCCGCAGGAACACGTTCCAGACGTCGGCGCCCGGCTCCTCATGGTCAGCCCCACAACCGTGCTGCTGCGGTTCGAGGGCACCCGCTATGGCGTACGGCTACCGGTCCGCCCCGGCTGGACCCGACACGTCCGCCACCACGACCACGCCGTGATCACCGTCGGCCTGTCCCCACTACCGCGAAGCGCCGACCTCACCGACGTCGACACCTATCTCCACGACACGCTCGCCACGGGCCGTCTTCTGTTCGGCCTCACCCACCCTGCTTGATCATCATGCGCATCCAGCCCCATGCACCACTCTGGCTACGGTGCGAGAGGGAATGAACGCTCGCTCCGGCCCCTCTTCAAGGGCCGGTATTAGGGGCAGGGTTGTGCCATGGTGCTGAGGAGGTTCGCAGCGGACACCTTCACGAGGGCCGAGCTGGGGCGTACAGGGCTGGAGGAGCTGTCACGCAACTTGTTCGAAGCTTGCTGCCTCCACGCCGCCCGGCGGGAGTAACGCCGACCAAGTGGTTGGCGCCGCCTCTCAGCCATCCTGTATCGCTCCGGTGACCTCCGGGAAGGCGTCACCGGTCGGCCAGTGCTCAGTCAGGCCGAGGACGGTATGGACCGGGTGATCCGGTAGCCGGTATTCGACGTGAGCATCGACCAGTTGTGCGGTTGCCCAGGTGGGCAATATGGGAGCCGAGAGCGAGCTGGGGTCGGGGCTTCGCCAGAGGACAGGAGTGTTTTTCGTCCACGTCCAGGGCGCTGGGTTGGCGACGGTGAGTACGCCGCTGACGCGGCCGTGCATATGGTCGTAGGTGGCAGTCCAGTAGCCGTCGGGCATTCGGCCGAAGTTCGGCGTGCTGGACTGGGTGTACTCGACCGAGGTCCCGTACAACGCGGTCTCCGTAGCCTCAGGTTTGGGGAACAAGGCCGCCTGGCCAACCGCCACGATGAACGGCAACGCCAGATCGCCGTACTTCCTGCCCTTCCTCTTGACCGCGTCGAGCACCCGCGTCGGCTCGTCACCAAGCCAAGCCGACGCGGGGTGGATGCCGATCGTCCTACTCGCTGGATCACCTCGCTTGTCAGGGCTGCGGGGAATCGCCTCGAACGTGAGGCACCAGCCGGCCTCCTGCCATACGTGCCTGGGCAGTGGCACTTGGCGCTCGTACTCCCCTATGACTTGGTCGGGGTCCAGGTTCGCGAGCCACCGCGTCAGCCCGGCCTTCAACCGTTTCTGCGGCGGCATTGTCGGTCCGGCCCTGTCGAGCTTGTACGACACGAAAAAGTTGGGGCTCGGCACGCCGTCGATGGCGTCTGTCAGGCCGGGCGGGAGCGGGTTGGATTCGGTTTCACCCAGGCGCTGCGCCGTCCAGATCGCCTCTATGACGAATTCTTCCCCCTCATAGGCAACCAGAAAGTCAGGGTTCTTGCCGCGGGTCCCTACGCCAGGCTCGATCTCCACGGCACAACCGGAACCAAGCAGCATCTCGTGCAGATACAACTCCCACAACGTAGAAAAGACGTTAGTGTCAGAGTTCCGGTCCAGCAACCGACTGCGGAAACCGGGCTGAGCCTGGACCGGGAGGTGCGAGCACCACTCGTTGATCACATCCCGGACCTGGTCCCAGAACGGTCCCGCGACCCTCGCAAGGAACTCGGACGTCGGCTCCGCCGCTCGCTTCGGCGACGCGTCCGCCCGATTCCGGCTCGCGTATACGACCACGGCCAACGATAGTAGGCAGCCCCACTGACAGCCTCAACCATCGGCACCCGTCGTTGGCGCCCCTGCTTGCGTGAGCGGACGGGGAAGCACAGTCGGCCGAAGCAGGACCAACGAGGCCGCCGCATGGCGCTGATCAGGCCGAACAGCACCACGCAGCAGGGCCGTGTACCGGCCGGCAAGAATTCGATCCAAAACCTGAAGCGGGTGTCCACATACCAGTTTTAATGGGTGAGGTCCCTTTGTCATCCACGCCTGACATCAACGAGGGCGGTCATTGGCGACCGGGACGCCTTCCCCGCAGCCGGTCCACCTGTGGGTGTCCAAGCAGACCCACAGCCGGTCCGACGCGCCGTAAGCTTATGGGGGCCGTGATCACTTGCACCCAACCAGCGCCACCCCAAAGCCGTTCCACCAACCTGGCGCTTTACCTGGCGGGCAGCGTATCGGTACATTCGATCTTCTCAGGGAGGGGAACGATGACCGGCGTCTTGGAAGCTGCCCTCGCACAGCGCGATGGCCTCGATCGGTATCGCTCTGCGAAGCGCATGTTGTTCGCGCTGCGTGGAGCCTGGGCGGCGTGATCGGGATGTATACCTCTGAGCCTGCCGGCTTGAGCGACGGCCCGGAGCGGTGAGACGTGGCCGACCGCCCTGCTCCGGAGACGGGACCGCCAGCCCCGGTCACTGACCAGCAGATCCGCAATGCCCTCCGGCAGGCGCTGCTCACGGTGTGGACTCGGGAGCCGGACTTGGTGAGCGAGGGTGCGAACGAGCGCGCCGTCGTCGCCCGCGTCGCATTTGCACTGCAGGCGGCGATCACGTCTTGGGGAGCGCAGTGGCGAGTGGACGTCGAATACAACCGGTGGCGTCGCCCCGGGTTCGGAGTGATCAGAAAAGCCCTGTACGTGGACGGCTTCGACGCAGCGGAGCGCAGGCCCGTGTACCCCGACTTGATCCTTCACGACCCGCATGGCCGCTTCCAAGAGCGCAACCTGCTCGCTCTGGAGGCCAAGCGTGGGCGTCCCCGGCCCCGTGATCGTGACTTCGACCTCGCTAAGCTGCGCGCCTACCTGCGCGAGCTGCATTACCGTCAGGCCGCTTACCTGGAGTTTGATGGCTGTGGAGAACCGCCCCGGCTGCAATGGTTCCAGCTGAGAGATGGCCAAGTGCACACCGCTGGCGTCGAGGACGGGTGGCAGCAGAGCGTGGATTCAGGGTCTCAAGATCCCCTCCCAGGGTTGTGACGGCCGCGAAGTGGTCACAGAGAACACCAGGCCAGAGGTCTCGTCGTCCGAGCGGGCCACAGGTTCTCCGGTCTCGGAGCACATACATGGCACACGGCTGACGAAGGGACCGCCATGGCTCAGTCGATGTCCGACGCCCAGCCCAAAGCCCTCAAGCCCGCCCTCGACTCCATGACCCTCCTGGTCGCCGCCGTAATCGTCCACGACAAGGCCACCAATCGCGTCGTCCTCCTTCAGCGCAGTCGGAACGCCAAGTTCGCCCAAGGCATGTGGGATCTTCCCGTCGGCAAGAGCGAGCCCGGCGAGCCCATCACCGAGACGGCGGTGCGCGAGCTGTACGAGGAGACGGGCCTGACCGTGAAGCCCGAGTCGCTGAAGGTCGCCCACATCATCCACGGCGCCTGGGGCGTCGAAGCCCCCAATGGCTTCCTCACCGTCGTCTTCGCCGCCCACGAGTGGACCGGCGAACCCGAAAACCGCGAACCCCACAAGCACGCCCAGGTCCGGTGGATCGACGCGGACGCCATCCCCGAGGAGTTCGTCGACACGACCGCAAGCGCTCTTGACCGGTACCTCGCTGGTGGATCCCAGGTGTCGCTGGATGGCTGGAATTAGGCAGCCTTGTCCGCCCTGCCGCAGCCGCGCTCCTAGCCGATACCCCGCCAAGTGACTAAAGGGCGCCCGCCGAGCTACGGGCGCGAGGCGGGCTGTTGGCTCGGCTGACAGCCGAAGGCCCGTCTCTTCGGCGGATGGCTCTTCGCGTAGCGACCATCGCACTGGAGCCGAGAAGCTGAGATTGAGCGTACGAGTAGCGCCGAATCGGGAACCTCAGTGTTCTGACGTTGGCGCCACCAAGGCAGAGTCACTCGCGGCCCATGAGTTGGGTCACAAAACGGGTGACGCCTGCCCCTGTACGGCAGAGCCCGGACGCCGCACGCATCCGAATCACCTACCCCCCTCACCCACCCCTCCCAC
>NZ_LGCW01000301.1:0-44187 GCF_001279365.1 Streptomyces sp. NRRL F-5755
CCCCCACCCCACCACCTGGTCCGAACCGCTCCCCGCGCCCGGTAGGCTGGTCACATGTCCGAACCGACCGGTGCCGCCCGCCGTCGCGGGCCCTTCAAGGTCGGGGACCAGGTCCAGCTCACCGACCCCAAGGGACGCCACTACACGTTCACGCTCGAAGAGGGCAAGAGCTTCCACACCCACAAGGGAGCCTTCCCCCACGACGAGCTGATCGGTGCTCCCGAGGGCAGTGTTGTCCGTACCACCGGGAACGTCGCCTACCTCGCGCTGCGCCCGCTGCTCCCCGACTACGTCCTGTCCATGCCCCGCGGTGCCGCCGTGGTCTACCCCAAGGACGCGGGGCAGATCCTGGCGATGGCCGACATCTTCCCCGGCGCGCGCGTCGTCGAGGCGGGGGTGGGGTCCGGGTCGCTCAGCAGCTTCCTGCTGCGCGCCATCGGCGACCAGGGCATGCTGCACAGCTACGAGCGGCGCGCCGATTTCGCCGAGATCGCGACGCAGAACGTCGAGCGGTACTTCGGCGGTCCGCACCCGGCGTGGACGCTCACCGTCGGTGATCTTCAGGACAACCTCTCGGACACGGACGTGGACCGGGTCATCCTGGACATGCTCGCCCCCTGGGAGTGCCTGGAGGCCGTCTCCAAGGCGCTCGTCCCCGGCGGCATCCTGTGCGCGTACGTGGCCACCACGACGCAGCTGGCCCGTACGGTCGAGGCCATCCGCGAGCACGGCACCTTCAACGAGCCGTCGGCCTGGGAGACCATGGTCCGCACCTGGCACGTCGAGGGTCTGGCCGTCCGCCCCGACCATCGCATGATCGGCCACACCGGCTTCCTGCTCACCGCCCGCCGTCTCGCGGACGGCGTCGAGCCGCCGCTGCGCCGGCGCCGCCCGGCGAAGGGCGCGTACGGCGAGGACTACACCGGCCCCGGCAGCTCCAGCGGGGGCGCGGAGCGCGGCTGACGCGCCCCGTACGCACCACCCGAACCATCCGGCGCCGCCGACGAGTTCCCGCCCCACGGGAACCGTCGGCGGCGCCGCGTCGTTCAGGGGGGCGGAAGCCCTGCCCGGGTGTTCCCCGGCGGCCCGCCCTGTGGAACGATGCTGGGCACTCCCACCGCCACAGCTCTTCACAGGAGTTACCCCGCGTGCAGCCCACGGCAGGCCAGGACCTCCCGCACACCCGCACCCGCGCCCTGCACTGGCTCGCCACCGCCGCCGCCCTCGCGGCGGCCGTCGCGACCGCTTCCTTCGTCCAGCCGCCCGACGCCACGGCCACCACCGACGCCGCCTCCGGCGCCCGCGCGGCCGCCGTCGGCCCGGCCCCCGATCCGCACGCCGCCAGGTACCCGGTCGACTGCGGCCCCAACCGCCTCGACGTGGTCGACAGCGCCACCGGCGACCTCGACGGCGACGGCAGCGCCGAGACCGTCGCCGTGGTCCGCTGCCACACCGAGACGGGCACCCCTCCCAGCGGCGTGTACGTCCTGGCCCGCCCCGCGACGGGCAAGGGCGCCCCGCGGGTCGCCGCGACCCTCCTCGCGCCCGCACAGCAGCGCAGCGTCGAGGGCTTCGCCGTACGCGGCGGTGAGGTCACCGCGACCCTGCTGGGCTACTCCACGACCGATGTGCCGCGCTGCTGCCCGGACGTCCGCGCGCGGACCAAGTGGCAATGGAAAGGCGGGAAGTTCGTCCAGAGCGAACTTCCCGCCCCCTCCGACACCGCCGGTGTGTGATCGGTCACACTGCGTCTACTCCGCGTCCGGCCCGTAGACCTCCACCCGGTCCGAGACGCGGCGTACGTGGATACAGTCGCCCGGGCACTCCTTCGCGGAGTCCCGTACGTCATTGAGCAGCGGCAGGGGTACGGGGGTGGTGGCCCCCTTCTCCTGGAGCAGCTCGTCGTCGGCGCTCTTCACATACGCCAGACCGTCGATGTCGAGTTCGAAGACCTCCGGCGCGTACTGCGCACAGATGCCGTCGCCGGTGCAGAGGTCCTGGTCGATCCAGACCTCCAGTGCTTCGTCCTGCGCCGTCATCTCGCCTGCCGTTCCTGCGTACGTGAATCAAATGGGGCCCACCCTGACGGGTGTTGACCGTCTCGACGATACAACCGTCCGCTTTCTGATGTTGTTGGGTGGGTATCCCCCTGAGGTGAGGACGTGCGCAAGGGTGAAGATCGGACACGCCCCGACAGTCTTTTCGATCTAGGGGTTTCAACCTGCACCGGCCCAGGTAGGGTCAGGAAGCGTCCAGCTCCCCTTGGAGGAGGTGAGGACCGTGGCAGCCCACGACGACGACATCAACCGCGGCATCCGGCCGGGGCGGGGGTCTGACGACCCTGCCGGCCAGGTTGCCTATCTCGAGCAGGAGATCGCCGTCCTGCGACGCAAGCTCGCCGACTCTCCGCGTCACACGAGGATTCTCGAAGAGCGGATCGTCGAGCTGCAGACCAACCTGGCCGGCGTTTCGGCACAGAACGAGCGACTCGCCAACACGCTGCGCGAGGCGCGCGACCAGATCGTCGCCCTCAAGGAGGAGGTCGACCGGCTGGCGCAGCCGCCGGCCGGCTTCGGCGTCTTCCTGCAGGCGAACGAGGACGGCACGGCCGACATCTTCACCGGAGGCCGAAAACTCCGCGTGAACGTCAGCCCGAGCGTAGACCTCGACGAGCTGCGGCGTGGCCAGGAGGTCATGCTCAACGAGGCGCTCAACGTGGTCGAGGCCATGGAGTACGAGAACGCCGGGGACATCGTCACCCTCAAGGAGATCCTGGAGGACGGCGAGCGCGCCCTGGTGATCGGGCACACCGACGAGGAGAGGGTGGTGAGGCTCGCCGAGCCGCTGCTGGACATCACCATCCGCCCCGGCGACGCCCTGCTCCTGGAACCGCGCTCCGGCTACGTCTACGAGGTCATCCCGAAGAGCGAGGTCGAGGAGCTCGTCCTCGAAGAGGTCCCGGACATCGACTACACGAAGATCGGCGGTCTGGGCGGCCAGATCGAGATGATCCGTGACGCGGTCGAGCTCCCGTACCTCTACCCGGACCTGTTCAAGGAGCATGAACTGCGCCCGCCCAAGGGCGTGTTGCTCTACGGGCCGCCCGGCTGCGGCAAGACGCTGATCGCCAAGGCGGTCGCGAACTCGCTCGCCAAGAAGGTCGCCGAGGTGACCGGCAAGCCCGCGGGGAAGAGCTTCTTCCTCAACATCAAGGGCCCCGAGCTGCTGAACAAGTACGTCGGCGAGACGGAGCGGCACATCCGCCTGGTCTTCCAGCGGGCCCGGGAGAAGGCGAGCGAGGGCACCCCCGTCATCGTCTTCTTCGACGAGATGGACTCCCTCTTCCGCACCCGCGGATCCGGGGTCAGCTCGGACGTGGAGAACACCATCGTCCCGCAGCTGCTCTCCGAGATCGACGGTGTGGAGGGCCTGGAGAACGTCATCGTCATCGGCGCCTCCAACCGCGAGGACATGATCGACCCGGCGATCCTGCGCCCCGGCCGCCTGGACGTCAAGATCAAGATCGAGCGTCCGGACGCCGAGGCCGCCAAGGACATCTTCTCGAAGTACCTCACCGAGCGCCTGCCGCTGCACGCCGACGACCTCGGCGAGCACGGCGGAGTCCGCTCGGCCGCGGTCAGCGCGATGATCCAGTCGGTCGTCGAGCAGATGTACGCGGAGTCCGAGGAGAACCGCTTCCTTGAGGTCACCTACGCCAACGGCGACAAGGAAGTTCTCTATTTCAAGGACTTCAACTCCGGTGCGATGATCGAAAACATCGTCGGCCGCGCGAAGAAGATGGCCATCAAGGCATTCCTCGAACACAACCAGAAGGGTCTGCGCGTCTCCCACCTGCTCCAGGCGTGCGTGGACGAGTTCAAGGAGAACGAGGACCTGCCCAACACCACCAACCCGGACGACTGGGCCCGCATCTCCGGCAAGAAGGGCGAGCGGATCGTCTACATCCGCACCCTGGTCACCGGCAAGCAGGGCGCGGACACCGGCCGCTCCATCGACACGGTGGCGAATACCGGCCAATACCTGTAACACCGCCGACCGGCTGCGGATGTCCTGCACGGGGCGTCCGCAGCCGGACGCATTTCCGGGGCCGCGGGGGTGATCCCCGGAAGGCGGCGACGGAGCAGGTGAAAACCGGACTGGAGCAATGACTGTAATGATCTCCCCACCGCCGCAAAGGCGTTCTAGGCTCTTCGGTACCGCCGCGTCGCGCACTGCGGAAGCGGGGGCCGCACACGGACCGGAAGCGCAGCGGTACTTGAGCGCCGACCCCATCCGGGGGCGCCGCCGGGCAAGGAGGGCCGCATGACCGTACGGCGAGTAATGGGAATCGAGACGGAGTACGGGATCTCCGTCCCCGGCCACCCGAACGCCAATGCCATGCTCACCTCGTCCCAGGTCGTCAACGCCTACGCGGCGGCGATGCACCGGGCGCGACGCGCCCGCTGGGACTTCGAGGAGGAGAACCCGCTGCGGGACGCCCGAGGCTTCGACCTCGCCCGCGAGAACGCCGACGCCAGCCAGCTCACCGACGAGGACATCGGGCTGGCCAACGTGATCCTGACCAACGGGGCACGTCTGTACGTCGACCACGCGCATCCGGAGTACAGCTCGCCGGAGGTCACCAACCCGCGCGACGCGGTGCTCTGGGACAAGGCCGGCGAGCGCATCATGGCCGAGGCCGCCGAGCGCGCGGCCCAGGTCCCCGGCGCCCAGCCCATCCACCTGTACAAGAACAACACCGACAACAAGGGCGCCTCCTATGGCACGCACGAGAACTACCTGATGAAGCGGGAGACGCCGTTCTCGGACATCGTGCGCCACCTGACGCCCTTCTTCGTCTCCCGCCAGGTCTTCACCGGCGCCGGCCGGGTCGGCATCGGCCAGGACGGCCACGAGCACGGCTTCCAGATCAGCCAGCGCGCCGACTACTTCGAGGTCGAGGTCGGCCTGGAGACCACGCTCAAGCGCCCCATCATCAACACCCGCGACGAGCCGCACTCGGACGCGGAGAAGTACCGCCGGCTGCACGTGATCATCGGGGACGCGAACCTCTCCGAGATCTCCACCTATCTCAAGCTGGGCACCACGGCGCTGGTCCTGTCCATGATCGAGGACGGCTTCATCGCCGTGGACCTCGCCGTCGACCAGCCCGTACGCACCCTCCACCAGGTCTCCCACGACCCGACGCTGCGCCACCTGATCACGCTGCGCAGCGGCCGCACGCTGACCGCCGTACAACTCCAGATGGAGTACTTCGAGCTGGCGCGCAAGTACGTGGAGGACCGGCTCGGCGCGGACGCCGACGAGCAGACCAAGGACGTCCTGGCCCGCTGGGAGGACGTGCTGGGGCGCCTGGAGCACGACCCGATGAGCCTGTCCGGCGAGCTGGACTGGGTGGCCAAGCGGGAGTTGATGGAGGGCTACCGGCGCCGGGACGGCGTGGAGTGGGACGCGCCCCGGCTGCACCTGGTGGACCTGCAGTACGCCGACGTACGGCCCGACAAGGGCCTGTACAACCGGCTGGCGGCCCGCGGCAAGATGAAGCGGCTGCTGACCGACGCCGAGGTCGCGCGGGCGGCACAGGCGCCCCCGGAGGACACCAGGGCGTACTTCCGCGGCCGCTGCCTGGAGCAGTACGCCGACGACGTGGCGGCGGCCTCCTGGGACTCGGTGATCTTCGATCTGCCCGGCCGTGACTCTCTGCAACGGGTACCGACGCTGGAACCGCTGCGCGGCACCCGTAATCACGTCAAGGAGCTGCTCGACCGGTGCCGTACCGCCGAGGACCTGGTGCGGGTCCTTTCCGGAGGGTGACCGGAGCCCCGATCGGGCACCCGATCCGGGGCTAAAGGTTGCCCTGGCGGGAATCATCGGGGTGACTCCCGGACGTTGCACGAAGACGACGAAGAGCAGGGCCGATGTCAGACCTTGCTTGTAGGGTCTGATCTTGACAGTCACATCGAGCGGGGCGAACCGAGCGGGGTGAGGGACATGGCGACCAAGGACACCGGCGGCGGACAGCAGAAGGCGACGCGCTCGACCGAAGAGGTCGAGGAGCAGTCGCAGGACGCGCAGGCCGCGGACGATCTCAAGGAACGGCAGGAAAAGCTGTCGGACGACGTCGACTCCGTCCTGGACGAGATCGACGACGTGCTGGAGGAGAACGCCGAGGACTTCGTGCGGAGCTTCGTGCAAAAGGGCGGACAGTAAGGCACGTGCCGGTTTCCGTCGGCGGCGGGTGCGGGACCCGCGGGCGCGGTGGCACACCGCCCGCGTACGCCCCGTACGACAACCGCTCCGACGGGCTCCGGCCCCGGCTCCGGGAGTGTGTGGCCGCGCAGGCTGCCGCGCGCTCCCGGCGCCGTTCGAGCGCGCTCGGTGGGCGCGTGTGCACAGTCCGCGCCGGGCGCGGGCCGCACGCGCGGGGGACCCGGGAGGCGAGGGCTGCCGCAGCCGTCGTCCCGTCCGTTCCCGCGTGCATGTGGATCACGGCCCCAGGACAGGTAAGGTCCGGGACGTACTGTGCTTCAGCTGCAACGCAGCGCTGGGCCAATTCAAGGATCGGCCGGACGTCTTGGGGCGGGCGGCCGATATATCCGGAAGGAAACGTGTGGAAGCCAACACTCGTAGCACCGGGCGTCTACCAGCGGCCTTCCTGACGCCCGGGTCCTCGTCGTTCATGGATTTCCTCGGGGAGCACTCGCCGGAGCTGCTGCCGGGCCGCCGCCAGCCGCTGCCCGTGCAGGGTGCCGTCGAGGCGCCGCACGGCACGACGATCGTGGCGGCGTCCTTCCCCGGCGGCGTGGTGCTCGCCGGTGACCGCCGCGCGACGATGGGCAACGTCATCGCGCAGCGCGACATCGAGAAGGTCTTCCCCGCCGACGAGTACTCGGCCGTCGGCATCGCCGGCACGGCCGGTCTCGCCGTCGAGATGGTCAAGCTCTTCCAGCTGGAACTGGAGCACTTCGAGAAGGTCGAGGGCGCCCAACTCTCCCTGGAGGGCAAGGCGAACCGCCTGTCGACGATGATCCGCAGCAACCTCGGCATGGCCATGCAGGGCCTGGCCGTGGTGCCGCTGTTCGCCGGCTGGGACATGGACCGCGCGAAGGGCCGCATCTTCTCGTACGACGTGACCGGCGGGCGCTCGGAGGAGCACGGCTTCGCGGCGACGGGCTCCGGCTCGCTCTTCGCGCGCGGCGCCCTGAAGAAGCTCTACCGCGACGACCTCACGGAGAACCAGGCCGCCACGGCCGTCGTGCAGGCGCTGTACGACGCCGCCGACGACGACTCGGCGACCGGCGGCCCCGACCTGGCGCGCCGGATCTACCCGATCGTCACGGTCATCACCGAGGAGGGGTTCAAGCGGTTCACCGAGGCCGAGGTGTCGGAGATCGCCCGCGCCGTCCACGAGCGCCGGATGGACGAGCCCGACGGCCCGCGCGCCGCGCTGCTCTGAGGACGGGAAGTCCGCCATGCATGCGCCACTGAGAGAGTCATTGACAGAAAGGGACGGATAGCCGGTGTCGACGCCGTTCTATGTCTCACCCCAGCAGGCCATGGCCGACCGCGCCGAGTACGCCCGCAAGGGCATCGCGCGCGGCCGCAGCGTCGTGGTGCTGCAGTATGCCGACGGCGTGGTCTTCGTCGCCGAGAACCCGTCCCGCGCCCTGCACAAGGTCAGCGAGATCTACGACCGGATCGCCTTCGCCGCGGTCGGCAAGTACAACGAGTTCGAGAACCTGCGCATCGGCGGCGTGCGCTATGCCGACCTGCGCGGCTATACCTACGACCGCGCGGACGTGACCGCGCGCGGCCTCGCCAATGTCTACGCCCAGACCCTCGGCACGATCTTCTCCAGCGCCGCCGAGAAGCCGTACGAGGTCGAGCTGATCGTCGCGGAGGTGGGCAACGCCCCCGAGGACGACCAGATCTACCGGCTGCCGCACGACGGATCGATCGTGGACGAGCACGGCTCGGTCGCGGTCGGTGGCAACGCCGATCAGATCAGCAGCTATCTCGATCAGCGGCACCGCGACGGCATGACGCTGGGCGAGGCGCTGAAGCTGGCCGTCGAGTCGCTCTCGCGCGACAACAACGGCGGTGAACGCACCCTGACCGCCGAGCAGTTGGAGGTCGCCACCCTCGACCGCACGCGTCCGCAGCAGCGCAAGTTCAAGCGCATCCTGGGCCGTCAGCTCTCCCGGCTGCTGGAGGAGAACGGTGCCGCGGTGTCCGGAGAGGGCTCCGAGGGGGCCGCGGACGAGGCGTCGGACTCCGAGGGCACGTCCGGTTCCGAGAGCTCGTAAGCGGACGGACACGGGCGAGTACGCGCCCCGGCGGGACGACCCGCCGGGGCGCGCCGCGTTGTGCGGGCCGAGACGTACCGGGGCGAAGCCGTACCGGCCCGTTTACGGCACCGGCCCGCTACGGCACCGGCCCCGTGGACCCCCGTACGACCAGCTCCACCGGCAGGCTGACCGGCGCGGGCGGGCGGCCCTCCAGCGCGGCCATCAGAGCGTGCATGCCGGCGGCGCCGACCTCTTCGGCGGGCAGCCGGACGGTGGTCAGTTCCGGTTCCACGGCCCTGGACAGGGCCAGGTCGTCGAGTCCGGTGACGGAGAGGTCCTCGGGCACCCGCAGGCCCAGCCGGCGCGCCGCCTTGCAGGCCCCGGCCGCCACGAGGTCGTCGTCGCACAGCAGGGCGGTCGGGCGCGGGCCGGGGCCGGTCAGCGCGGTGTGGGCGGCGCGCAGGCCGCCGTCGACGCTGAGCGCGGCGGGCTCCGTACGCACCTCCGCGTCCGGAACGCCCCGCAACGCCTCGGCGAGTGTCGCGGACCGTACGCGGAAGGTCCAGGAGTCGACGGCGGCGGCGAGGTGGGTGATGCGGCGATGGCCGAGCCCGAGCAGATGGGCCGCGAGGCGCCGGACGCCGTCGGCGATGTCGAGGTTGACGGTCGCGGTGGCGCCGGGGTCGTCCGGGTCGCTGTCGAGCATCACCAGCGGCAGTTCCTCGCCGCGCAGCGCGGCCAGCGCGTCGGTGGCCATGGCGGCGGCGATCACGCCGTCCAGTGAGGAGCGCGCCGAGGCGAAGGGGTCGCGCGCCGGGCCGATGCCTTCGGGGGAGGGGTAGAGGACGACGCCGAAGTCGTGGTCGGCGGCGACGCGGGCCGCCCCGGTGTACACGCGGGCGAAGTACTCGGTGGTCAGGGCGGGTACCACGAGGAGCGCGGTGCGGGTGCGGCCCATCCGGAGGCTGCGCGCCGCGAGATTGGGGCGGTAGCCGAGGTCGCGCGCGGCGGCGCGGACGGATTCGGCCTTGTGCGGCGAGACCCGGCCGCGCCATTTGTCGCCGAGGACGAGCGAGACGGCGGCCTGCGAGACCCCGGCGGCGCGGGCGACGTCCCGGCTGGTGACCCGGGGCCCGGCGGTGCGGGGGCGGGCGGATGTCGGCTGCTCGTGGGCGGTCACCGGGGTCGGGCTCCTCGCGTCGGGCGGCGTCGCGGTATGGACCCGCGAGACTAGGACATGATACGTATGACGCCGCACGTTATACGTATCACTAGCTGCCGGCTGCGCGCCGGACGGAAAGGGGCGGGCATGAGCGCCGGATACGCGCAGCTGCTCCGCACACGGCACGCGGCCCGGCTGCTGGCCGGGACGCTGGTCGGCAGGCTGCCGAACGCGACCGGGCCGCTGGCCGTGGTGCTCTTCACCCGTGCGGAGGGCGGTGGCTACGTCCTGGCGGGCGTGCTGTCCGCCGTGTACGGGGTGGGCAACGCGATCGGGCAGCCGCTGCTGGGGCGGGCGGTGGACGTGTACGGGCAGCCGCGCGTGATGCTGCCGGCGGCGGTGCTCTCCGCCCTGGCCATGGGGCTGCCGGCGGTCATCGGCCTGGAGCCGCTGCCTCTGGTGTACGCGGCCATGGCGGTCGCCGGGTTCTTCACGCCGCCCCTGGAGGGCGGGCTGCGTGCGCTGTGGCCGTCGGTGCTCAAGCGCGAGGACCGGGTGCACGCCGCGTACGCGCTGGACGCGGTGGCGCAGGAAGTGCTGTTCGCGGTCGGGCCGTTGCTGGTGACGACGTGCGTGGCGCTGTGGTCGGAGCGCTGGGCGCTGCTGGTCATCAACGCGATCGGGGTGCTCGGCGCGCTCTCCGTCGTGGTGTCGCCGCCCTCCCGGCAGTGGCGCAGTGCGCCGCGCGAGGCGCACTGGCTGGGGGCGCTGCGCTCGTCCGGGATGCTGGTGCTGATCGCCTCGTTCTTCTTCGTCGGGCTGGCGCTGGGGTCGATCGCGGTGGCGGCGGTCGCGTACGCCGACGAGCACGGCGGCGGCATGGTCTCCAGCTACCTGCTGTCCGCGCTCGGCGTCGGCGCCCTCCTGGGCGGCGTCGTGTACGGCGCGCGGCAGTGGTCCGGCCGTCCGGAGAACCGGCTGCGGCTGCTGGCGACCCTGCTGGCGCTCGGGTACGTACCGCTGGCGCTGACGCCGGGCGTGCCGGGGATGACGCTGCTGACGGGCCTGGCCGGGGTCTTCCTGGCACCCGCGCTGGCGTGCGCGTTCGTGGTGGTGGACCGGCACGCGCCGCGGGGGACGGTCACCGAGGCGTTCTCCTGGCTGGTGACGACGTTCGGGGTCGGTTCGGCGGTGGGGATGACGGTGGTCGGCCCGGCGGTGGAGCGGGGCGGCCCGCCCGCGGGGTTCGCCGTCGCCGGGGCGGGCGGAGTGGCCGCGCTGCTCGTACTTGTGTCGACAAAGCGCTTTCTTTCCCCCGTCGATGACACCGCTGTGCACGCGCCCGCGCAGGTCACGGCGGAAACTGATCGAAACGAGGCCGTCCAACCCGGTTTCAGAGCAGGCCATCAGGCGTAATGTTCAGTCATGGACCGCCGCATTTTCGGGCTGGAGAACGAGTACGGCGTCACATGCACGTTCAGGGGACAGCGCCGACTGTCTCCTGACGAAGTGGCGCGGTACCTCTTCCGCCGTGTCGTGTCATGGGGCCGCAGCAGCAATGTCTTCCTGCGGAACGGCGCCCGCCTGTACCTGGACGTGGGTTCGCACCCGGAATACGCAACCCCCGAGTGCGACAACGTGACCGAGCTGGTCACCCACGACAAGGCCGGTGAGCGCATTCTCGAAGGTCTGCTGGTCGACGCCGAGCGCCGCCTGCACGAGGAGGGAATCGCGGGCGACGTCTATCTCTTCAAGAACAACACCGATTCCGCCGGAAACTCCTATGGTTGCCACGAAAACTATCTCGTGGCCCGGCACGGAGAGTTCTCCCGGCTCGCGGACATTCTCATTCCGTTCCTGGTCACGCGCCAGCTGCTGTGCGGCGCCGGCAAGGTCCTGCAGACGCCGCGCGGGGCCGTCTACTGCGTGAGCCAGCGCGCCGAGCACATCTGGGAGGGCGTCTCCTCGGCGACCACCCGCTCCCGTCCGATCATCAACACCCGCGACGAACCGCACGCCGACGCCGAGCGCTACCGCCGGCTGCACGTCATCGTCGGCGACTCCAACATGTCGGAAACGACCATGCTGTTGAAGGTCGGCGCCACCGATCTCGTGCTGCGCATGATCGAGGCCGGCACGGTCATGCGCGACCTGACCCTGGAGAACCCCATCCGCGCCATCCGGGAGGTCAGCCACGACATAACCGGTCAGCGCAAGGTGCGGCTGGCCAGCGGGCGGGAGGCGTCCGCGCTGGAGGTCCAGCAGGAGTACTACGAAAAGGCGGTGGACTTCTGCGAGCGGCGCGGTATCCGCACGGGCATGGTCGAGCGGGTTCTTGAATTGTGGGGCCGTACGCTCGAAGCCGTACGGGAACAGGACCTCGACCGGATCGACACCGAGATCGACTGGGTGATGAAGTACAAGCTCATCGAGCGCTACCGCTCGAAGAACAACATCACCATGTCGCATCCGCGGGTGGCGCAGATAGATCTCGCGTACCACGACATCCACCGCCGGCGGGGGCTTTACTACCTGCTGGAGCGCAAGGGACAGGCCGCCCGCATCTGCAACGACTTGAAGATCTTCGAAGGCAAGTCGGTGCCGCCGCAGACCACCCGGGCCCGGCTGCGCGGCGACTTCATCCGCCGCGCCCAGGAACAGCGCCGTGATTTCACGGTCGACTGGGTGCATCTGAAGCTCAACGACCAGGCGCAGCGCACGGTGCTGTGCAAGGACCCGTTCCGTTCCGTGGACGACCGGGTGGAGAAGCTGATCGCCGGTATGTGAGTCCAGTGGGTCACCGGATTCGGTGACGGCCGGACGTGGCTGTGCCGGGAGCGCCCGCGCTCCCGGCACTTCGCCGTATTGCCCGGTTGTGTTGCGTAGGGAAATGCCCCCCGGGTGAGGTCGTAGAGTGACGGCCATTGCCCACCCGCCCCACGATCCGAGTTGGACTCCATGAACCTCACGAAGAACACCCGCCGCGCCGCCGCAGCGGCGCTGGCCGTGCCCGTCCTGCTGTTCACCGCCGCCTGTGGGTCCGATGACGGCAAGGGCTCGTCGGCCGCCACGGTCGCCGAGGTGGAGGGCAAGGCCGGGGAGCAGCCCAAGATCACCGTGCCGAAGGACGCCAAGGCGCCCGGGGAACGGGCCACAAAGACGCTGATCGAGGGCAAGGGGGCGACGGTCAACAAGGGCGACTTCGTCCGGCTGGACTATGCCGCGCAGGCCATGAAGACCGGCCAGAACCTCGGCAGCTCCTGGATGAAGCAGCCCGGTGCGGACGCGAAGGCGCCGCGCACGCAGGTGGTCGGCGAGGTCAGCGACCAGGCCCAGTCCCAGCTCCCCCCGAAGGTGATGGGGGCCATCGCGGGGCAGAAGGCCGGCAGCCGGGTCCAGATCGAGGGCACCGCGAAGGAACTGGTCGGCGAGAACCTGAACCCGCAGCTCGGCATCAAGCCGGAGGACGGCCTGGTGTGGGTCGTGGACATCGTCGCAGCCAAGAAGGTCGACAAGAAGGGCAAGGCGGAGGGCGAGCAGGCCAAGCCCGACGAGGGCATGCCCGAGGTGAAGGCGGAGGGCGACAAGGCCGCCACGATCACGATCCCCCAGGGGGAGAAGGCGCCCGCCGACCTCAAGGAGCAGGTGCTGGTCAAGGGCAAAGGCCCGAAGGTCAAGGCCGGTGACGGGCTGATCGCGCAGTACACGGGTGTGAAGTGGGAGGACGGCAAGAAGTTCGACTCCTCCTGGGACCACGGCGGGGCGACCGCCTTCCAGATCGGCACCGGTTCCGTCGTCAAGGGCTGGGACCAGGCCCTGGTCGGCAAGAACGTCGGTGACCGGGTGGAAATCGTGATCCCGCCGAAGCTGGGCTACGGGGGGAACCCGCAGAGCGGGCTGGACAAGAACACCCTCGTCTTCAGCGTGGACATCATCGGCACCGTCTGAACATGATCTGCCAGACTGTGCCCGTAGCTGTGCAGATTCTTTCGTAGGAGCACTTTCGTGAACATCGACAAGCCCGAGATCGACTTCCCCGAGGGCCCGGTCCCCACCGACCTGGAGATCGTGGACCTGTGGGAGGGGGACGGGCCGGTCGCCAAGGCGGGGGACTTCGTCAAGGTCCACTATGTCGGGGTCGCCTACAGCTCCGGCGAGGAGTTCGACGCGAGCTGGAACCGTGGCAAGCCGCTGGAGTTCCAGCTCGGCGCCGGCCAGGTCATCTCCGGCTGGGACCGCGGCGTACAGGGCATGAAGGTCGGCGGCCGCCGTCGGCTGACCATTCCCCCGCACCTGGCGTACGGCGACCGGGGCGCCGGTGGCGGCCGGATCGCACCGGGCGAGACGCTGATCTTCGTCTGCGACCTGATCTCCGTCTGAGAACGGCGGCACCCGGCCGCGGCACAGCGGCGGCCGGCCCACCGAGGGCCCGTACCGTCCGGTACGGGCCCTCGGCCGTCGCCGCCCACAGCTCTGTGGCCCCTCGGCTTTGCCGCAGGTCCCCGGAGCGGTACGGTCATCGGTCGGGAGTCCGACAAGAAGGGGCGTCGATGGCCATTGCCAAGGCCGAGCGGCTGATGAATCTGGCGCTGTGCCTTCTGGGTACCCGTCGCCCGCTGACCAAGCGTGAACTGCGCGCCTCCATCGAGGCGTACGTGGAGGCGTTCGGCACCGGGGACGGCGGCACCGGCAGCGACGACTCCTTCAACCGGATGTTCGAGCGCGACAAGGACGACCTGCGCGAACTGGGCCTGGTCATCGAGACCGTCGAGGGACTGGACGGCGAGACCGGCTACCTCGCGCGCCGGGACAGCAACCGCCTCCCCCCGATCACCCTGGACGCCGCCGAGGCCGCGGCCCTGGGCCTGGCCGCCAAGATCTGGCAGCAGGCCCGGCTGGCCGGCGCCGCCAGCGGCGCCCTGCAGAAGCTGCGCGCGGCCGGCATGCCCTTCGAGGACGACGGCTCCTTCGAGGCGCAGCAGCCGCACAGCGCCCTGGAGCCCCGTATCCCCGCCCACGAGGCCGCCTTCGAGCCCCTGATGCTCGCCTGCCGCGACCGCCGGCCCGTGGTCTTCGACTACCGCAAGTCCAACGCCGCCCGCCCCGAGCAGCGGCAGGTCGAGCCCTGGATACTGGAATGCTGGCGCGGCCACTGGTACCTGGCCGGCTGGGACCGCGGCCGGCAGGCCGAACGCGTCTTCCGGCTCTCCCGTATCACCGGCAAGGTCCGCTCCCGGCAGGGGAAGTTCACCGCCGAGGTGCCCGACCACGTCACCGTCCGCGAGACGGTGGAGAGCTGGGCGGGCGAGACCGCCACCGGCACCGCCCGCATCAGACTGCGCGCCGACCACGGCTACCCGCTGCGCGCCCGCGCGCTGACCGTCCGTGAGCTGGGCGGCGGCTGGGACGAGCTGGAAATCCCCTACGGGCACGGACTCGACGCCTGGCTCGTCGAGTTCGGCCCCGACGTGGTGGTGCTGGAACCCGCCGAACTGCGGGCCGACGTCGTGGACCGGCTGCGCGCCGTGGCCAAGGGCTGAGAGGGACGGGACGCACACTCCATGGCTACGAACGCGATCGACCAGACCCGGCGCATGCTGTCGCTGGTGACGTACCTGCGCGAGCGCCCCGGCGCCCGGGTCTCCGACGTCGCCCGCGCCTTCGGCATCACCGAGGACGAGCTGATCGCCGACCTCGACGTACTGCCGATGTGCGGTACGAGCTTCCGCGGCGGCGACCTGCTCGACATCGACACCGACGGCGACCGCATCTGGTGGCACAACCCCGACGACGTCGCCGAACCGCTGCGCCTGGCCGCCGACGAGGCCACCGCCCTGCTCGTGGCCGCCCGCGCGGTCGCCACCCTGCCCGGCCTGCGCGAGGGCGACCGGCAGGCGCTGCTGCGCGCCACCGCCAAGCTGGAGGCCGCGGCGGGCGAGGCGGCCGGCGCCAGCTCCCGCGTCTCGGTCACCTTCGAGTCCGAGGGCGGCGTCTTCGCCGACGTCGACCGGGCCATCGCCGAGCGGCGCCGGCTGTGGCTGCGCTACTACTCGCCCGCGCGCGACGAGCTGACCGAGCGCGAGGTGGACCCGATCCGGCTGTTCGCGGTGGGCCACACGTACGTAGAGGCGTGGTGCCGGCTCTCGGAGGCGCGCCGCACCTTCCGGCTCGACCGGGTCGCCGAGATCAAACTCCTGGACGCCCCCGCCGCCCCGCCGCCGGTCGAACTGCGCGACCTGTCCGAGGGGCTGGTGCAGCCGGCCGCCGAAGATCCCGAAGTCGTCGTCGAGGTGGGACCCGGCGGGCGCTGGGTGGCCGAGTACTACCCGCACGACAGCGCCGAGGAACTGCCCGACGGCGGCCTGCGCATCACCCTGCGCACCCCCGACCCCGCCTCGCTGCGGCGGCTCGCGCTGCGCCTGGGCCGGGACGGCCGTATCGTCGCGCCGCAGGCCCTCGCGGACAGCGCGCGGCAGGCGGCCCAGCAGGCCCTAGCGGCGTACGGCGAGTAGGCGCGGCGAAAGGGCGGGCGGCAACGATGACGACGACCACGGCGGGCGCGATGACCACGACCCTGACCGGCCCGGTGCTCTTCAAGGCGGCCTGCCCCGACTGCCGCGGCAGCTTCGAGCTCTCCTCGGACGCCCTCCGCCTCGCCATCGGCGCCACCCGCCGCACCACGTTCTACTCCTTCACCTGCCCGGACTGCGGCAGCCCCGTCCGTAAGCCGGCGGGGGAGCGGATCGTCGAACTGCTTGTGGGGGGCGGGGTGCGGACACTGCGACTGCACTCCGGCTGACGCGCCCCGCTGCCGCTTGCCCGCCTGCCCTGTCCGTCCCACCCGCCCCGATAGGCTCGTCCCATGCTCTGGCCCATGATCGCCATCGCCCTCGGCTTCCTCGGCCTCGCCGTGCTCGGTGTCCTCGCCGTCCGCGTCTTCGTGGAGGTACGGCGGCTGGCCCGCCAGGTGGGAGAGACCTCGCAGCGCATCCAGCGGGCCGCCCAGGACCTGGAGCGCGCGGCAACGCCGCTGGCCGCCCGGGGCGGGAGCGTAAAGGGATGACGCGCTCTGCTCAGTCGCACGCGCGACCGGTACGCTGCTGAAGCGGGCCGAAGAGCGAGGCACCGGCCCGCAACCGGGAGTATGCGCGGAGATTGTCCAGCGTTCGCCGCCGCGCGTTACGATCGCTGCTGGCGCGGCGGACGGACATATGTCCGATCTGTCGAGCAGCCCCAACCCCCAGCCGCCTCGGTGAGAAGGTACACAGTTATGTTCGGTGGAAAGATCGGCGTTCCCGAGATCCTCCTCATCCTCGTCGTCGTCCTGCTGCTGTTCGGCGCGAAGAAGCTCCCCGACATGGCTCGTTCGCTCGGCAAGTCCGCACGCATCCTCAAGAGCGAGGCCAAGGCGATGAAGTCGGAGGGCACGGACTCGCAGTCGGCGCCGTCCGACCCGCCGAACCCGAACGGCCAGCAGGAAGCCCCCCGGACGATCCAGGCCGCTCCCGGCGACGTGAACAGCGGACGGCCGGTCGCCCAGCCGTCCGACAGCACCAAGCGCTGACCGAGGGCCCGGACGGGGCAGGGGTGTCGGCCACTGCCTCTCGTACGAGATGAGGACGTGGGGTGCTCAAGTCTGCCCTTCAGAAGAACCGCAAAGAAAAGGACCCCGAGGGGCGTATGCCGCTCGTGGAACACCTGCGTGAGCTGCGCAACCGGCTCGCCAAGTCGGTCCTGGCCATTTTGATCGCCACGATCGTCTGTGCGTTCTTCTACGGCGAGATCATCAACTTCATCACCAAGCCGATCCTGCAGGCGGTCGGCTGTGATGCGCTGTTCACCGACCTCGCCAAGCAGCAGAAGGGCACCTGTGCCCGTATCGTCATGCTGGACCTGCTCGGGCCGTTCGCGCTGGCCCTGAAGGTCTCCCTGATGGGCGGCGTGATCCTGGCCAGCCCGGTCTGGCTGTACCAGTTGTGGGCCTTCCTCGCGCCCGGCCTGCACCGCAACGAGAAGAAGTACTCGCTCAGCTTCGTCGCCACCGGTTTCCCGCTCTTCCTCATCGGCGCGTACTTCGCGTACTCGGTGCTGCCGACCACCGCCAAGGTGCTGCTGGAGTTCACGCCGATCGGCGTGGACAACCTGCTGACGTTGGACAAGCTGCTCGACCTGGTCACCCGCATGTTCGTGATCTTCGGGTTGTCCTTCGAGCTGCCGCTGGTGCTGGTGATGCTCAACTTCGGTGGCGTCCTGAGCGCTGCCCGGATGCGCGGCTGGTGGCGCGGCATGGTGATGGCCATCACGGTCTTCTCGGCCATCGCCACTCCGAGTACCGACCCGCTGACGATGATCGCGCTGGCCGCGCCGATCTGCCTTCTGTACTTCGCGGCCGTCGGGATCGCCATGATGAACGACTCCCGCAGGCAGCGCCGGCTGGCCGAGGGCCCCGCCGACGACGAGGCGTCCGAGCTGGACCTGACGCCCGAGGACATCGGCGAGGTCGAGCCGGTCACCGGCCACCGGATGCTTCCGGAGCAGGCGGCCACCGACGTGCCGGGCGACCGGGCGCGGCGGCGCAACGGGTACGACGACGTGACGTGATGCCCGGGAGGGCAGACCTGGCGTGATGCCCGGGAGGGCAGCGGAAAGGGGCGGGGAGCCGGCTGGGCTCCCCGCCCCTTTCATGTGGGCCTGCCGCTGGCGGTAAGCGTCCGGCAGGCATCACATCAGCAGTACTTGATGCTGCGGATGGTGCCGGTGCCCTTGTAGTAGTGGCTCTTCTTCGGCTTGATCGTGATGCAGTCGCTGTCCCACCACCAGCGCTCGTCCACCTGCACCTTGATCGTGTTCTTGCAGCCGTTGTAGATGTTCACCGCGTTCTTGCTCGGGTACCACGTCGCCGTGACGCACTTGGCGACGGACGAGCTCGCGGCGGAGGCCGGTGCGGCCACGGCCATCGGGAGGCCCACCGCTACGACGGCGAGCGTCGCGGCCGTGGTCGCTGCCTTGATCTTCTTCATTCTTCCCCTCCGTCCGGGGCGCCGAGCGCCCCGTCTATCTGTGCGGTGGGCGACCGGTGCACCTGGTCAACGGTGCAGGCCGGGACGAAACGCCGTACCGCGGGATGATCACCAAGAGGATAACAGGGTGATTGTTCTGTTTTTGGGGCTGGAGTGCCTGGTGGGCCACTTCGGCGTGAAAGAGAGGGTTGACCGACGGGAGCCCCCCGGTAAAGCCCACCCATAATGATCGGCTCGTTGTCAGAGGTGGCCGGTAGGCTCGTAAGCACGATGACCGAGGACATGTCCCCTGCTGAGCGCTACGCCGCCGCCAAGCTGCGGGCGGCGGAGCAGGCCACCGCACTCGCCCCCTTCCGTGAGATGTACGACTTCGCGCTGGATCCGTTCCAGATCGATGCGTGCAAGGCTCTGGAGGCCGGGAAGGGAGTGCTGGTCGCGGCCCCGACCGGATCCGGCAAGACGATCGTGGGCGAGTTCGCCGTCCACCTGGCCCTGGAGCAGGGCCGCAAATGCTTTTACACGACGCCCATCAAGGCGCTCTCCAACCAGAAGTACCAGGACCTGGTGCGGCGCCACGGCGCGGACCGGGTCGGGCTGCTGACGGGTGACAACAGCGTCAACTCCGAGGCGCCGGTGGTCGTGATGACCACCGAGGTGCTGCGGAACATGCTGTACGCGGGCTCCCAGTCGCTGGCCGGCCTCGGCTATGTGGTCATGGACGAGGTGCACTATCTGTCCGACCGCTTCCGGGGCGCCGTCTGGGAAGAGGTGATCATTCACCTGCCCGAGTCGGTCACGCTGGTCTCGCTGTCCGCGACGGTCTCGAACGCCGAGGAGTTCGGTGCCTGGCTGGACACCGTACGCGGCGACACGGAAGTGATCGTCTCCGAGCACCGCCCGGTGCCGCTGTGGCAGCACGTGCTCGCCGGGCGCCGGATGTACGACCTCTTCGAGGAGCGCGAGGGCCAGGGGAAGGGCAAGGCCGGGCGCCGCGAGGTCAATCCGGATCTGGAGCGGCTGGCCCGGCTGGAGAACAGCCGCCCGACGTTCGGCCGCGACAAGCGCCGGGGCCGCAACCAGCGCGAGGCGGACCGGGAGCGCGAGCGGCGTCAGCGCAGCCGTATCTGGACCCCGGGCCGCGCCGAGGTGATCGACCGGCTGGACCAGGAGGGCCTGCTGCCGGCGATCACGTTCATCTTCAGCCGGGCCGGGTGCGAGTCCGCCGTGCAGCAGTGCCTGTATTCGGGGCTGCGGCTCAACGACCAGGAGGGCCGGGCCAGGGTCCGCGCCATCGTGGAGGAGCGGACGGCCGGCATCCCCGACGAGGACCTGCATGTTCTCGGCTATTACGAGTGGCTGGAGGGGCTGGAGCGGGGGATCGCCGCGCACCACGCGGGCATGCTGCCGACCTTCAAGGAGGTCGTCGAGGAGCTGTTCCTGAAGGGGCTGGTCAAGGCGGTCTTCGCGACGGAGACGCTGGCGCTGGGCATCAACATGCCCGCGCGTTCCGTGGTGCTGGAAAAGCTCGTCAAGTGGAACGGCGAGCAGCACGCCGACATCACCCCCGGCGAGTACACCCAGCTCACCGGCCGTGCCGGGCGCCGCGGTATCGACGTCGAGGGCCATGCGGTGGTGCTGTGGCAGCGCGGCATGGACCCGGGCGCGCTCGCGGGCCTCGCCGGTACGCGTACGTATCCGCTGCGCTCGTCCTTCAAGCCGTCGTACAACATGGCGGTCAACCTCGTCTCGCAGTTCGGGCGGCACCGCTCGCGCGAGCTGCTGGAGATGTCGTTCGCGCAGTTCCAGGCGGACAAGTCGGTGGTCGGGATCTCCCGGCAGGTGCAGCGCAACGAGGAGGGCCTGGACGGCTACAAGGAGTCCATGACCTGCCACCTCGGCGACTTCGAGGAGTATTCGCGGTTGCGCCGGCAGCTCAAGGACCGCGAGACGGAGCTGGCCAAGCAGGGCGCGGCGCAGCGCCGGGCCGCCGCCGCTGCCGCGCTGGAGAAGCTGCGGCCGGGCGATGTCATCCATGTACCGACGGGCAAGTACGCGGGCCTGGCGCTGGTGCTGGACCCGGGCATGCCGTCCGGACGGACCAACGGGCACCGCGGCTACGACGCGCACGACGGCCCCCGGCCGCTGGTGCTGACCGCCGAGCGGCAGGTCAAGCGGCTGGCGTCGATCGACTTCCCGGTGCCGGTGGCGCCGCTGGACCGGATGCGCATCCCCCGGACCTTCAATGCGCGCAGCCCGCAGTCGCGCCGCGACCTGGCGTCCGCGCTGCGCACGAAGGCCGGGCACATCGCGCCGGAGCGGCACCGCAAGCAGCGCTCGGCGGCAGCCGACGACCGCGAGATCGCGCGGCTGCGCACGGAGATCCGCGCGCATCCCTGCCACGGCTGTGACGAGCGCGAGGACCACGCGCGCTGGGCCGAGCGCTACCACCGGCTGCTGCGGGACACCCGGCAGCTGGAGCGCCGTATCGAAGGCCGTACGAACACCATCGCGCGCACCTTCGACCGGATCTGCGGTCTGCTGACCGAGCTCGGCTATCTGGAAGGCGACACGGTCACGGACGAGGGCCGACGGCTGGCGCGGCTCTACGGCGAACTGGACCTGCTGGCGAGCGAATGTCTGCGCGCCGGCGTCTGGAACGGGCTGGGCCCCGCCGAACTGGCCGCCTGCGCCTCGGCGTTGGTCTACGAGTCGCGCCAGGCGGACGACGCGGTCGCGCCGAAGCTGCCGTCGGGCAAGGCGCGGGACGCGCTCAGCGAGATGGTGCGCATCTGGGGCCGGCTGGACGCCCTGGAGGAGGACCACAAGATCAACCAGGCGGAGGGCGTCGGCCAGCGCGAGCCGGACCTCGGCTTCGCCTGGGCCGCGTACCGCTGGGCCTCCGGCTTCGGCCTGGACGAGGTGCTGCGCGAGGCGGAGATGCCGGCCGGTGACTTCGTGCGCTGGTGCAAGCAGCTGATCGACATCCTCGGCCAGCTCGCCGCCGCCGCACCGCCGGACGTGGCGCGCAACGCGCGCAAGGCCGTGGACGCGGTGCTGCGCGGCGTGGTGGCGTACTCGTCGGTGGGGTGAGGTGAAGGGGGCGCTGCCCCGGGGCGGGGAGCCGCTTTTCGCCATGGCCGCACGTCCGGCCGCGCGGTCCGACCGCACCTCGGGCCGCGCGGTCCGGCGTGCGGCGCCCCGCTCCTCACCCCGCCGGATTGACGGCCGTTCCCTTGAAGAACGTGTAGTGGAACGTGCCGCCCTCCTCCGCCGTACGCCGTAGATCGCGGATGCCCCGGTCCCATTCGGCCTCGGTCGTCAGCCCGGCGGCCAGGGCGTCGTCCCGTACGGACGCGACCATCGCGATGAACGTGTTGCGGGTGAACCCGTCGACCAGGCCGGGCCGGGTCGCGTCGGCGTAGACCGTGCGCGGCCGTACGGTGACGTCCGTGTACCCGGCGGCGGTCAGCAGGGGCTGCACCTCCCGGCCGAGCAGCGCGTTGCCGCCGGCCGCCGCCTGCAACCGGACCTGGTGGCCGATGGCCGCGCGGGCGTGGGCGCTGTCCGGATGGAAGAACGCCGACCCGTGGTCCCCTTCGATCACGGTGATGCTGCCGCCCGGCCGCAGCACGCGCCGCAGACCCGTCAGTGCCTGTGCGGGGTCGGGCAGGTGCTCCAGGACGAAGCAGACGAAGAGGTGGTCGAAGGAAGCGTCGGGGTACGGGAGGTCGGTCAGGTCGGCCTGCTGCCAGCGCACCGTCGCGGCGTGCGGCCGTGTGGCCAGGCGGTCGCGGGCCCGGGCCAGCGACGCGGCGGAGATGTCGACAGCGGTGATGTGTGCCCCGGGGCTGGACGCGGCAAGGTGCACCGTCTGGGCGCCGACGCCGCACCCGGCCTCCAGGACCCGGCTGCCCGCCGGGTATGCCGTGCCCGCGTGCAGGAGCGCCGCCAGGGTTTCCGCCTGGTCGGTGAGCCGCCGGGTCTCGTGCTCCGAATAGCCGTGTACGTAACGGGAGTTGTGGTCCGAACGGCCGTGCATGTAACCGGGGTCCTGGAGAGGAACCCGGTCATGGTCCCCGGGGGCGCCGGTGCCGCCCGTCGCCGTAGCTGCTGTACTCATGCCGTCACTCTGGCCGCACAATGGTCCGGTGCCCAGGTCCAAAGACGTGCCGTCCGACCGGTCCATACCGTCCGGGTCCGACTTCCTCCAGCTCAACGCGGCCGACGCGCCCGCGGGCGGGCTGTCCGACTGGCTGGCGCGTCGGCTGCGGCTGGCGATCGCCGACGGCCGCCTCGCGGTCGGCGACCGGCTGCCCGCCACCCGCACGCTGGCCGAGGAACTGCGGGTCTCCCGGGGCGTGGTGACCGAGGTATACCAGCGGCTGATCGAGGACGGGCACGCCGCCGGACGGGGCCGCGCCGGTACGGTCGTCGTCGCCGCGCCCGTCGCGGCACCGGCTCCCGCGCCCGCCCGTACGCGTACGGCCGCCGAGCCGCCGCCCGGCGCGGTGTTCACCGCCGAGCCCGGCGCGGATGTCTTCGACGCGGTACGGGCGGCACCGGCCCGTATCGACCTCAGCCCCGGCACGCCCGACCTGGCCTCCTTCCCGCGTACGGCGTGGCTGCGCGCGGAGCGGCGGGTGCTCGGCACGCTGGCCGCCACCGGCCTGGGGTACGGGGACCCGCGTGGCACACCGGAGTTGCGGCGCGCCGTCGCCAGGTGGCTGGCCCGCAACCGTGGCATCGCGGCCGGTCCGGACGAGGTGCTGATCGTCAACGGCACCGCGCAGACGCTCGGCCTGCTCGCCCAAGTCCTGCGTGGGCGAGGCGTTTTTGAGGTGGCGGTGGAGGACCCCGGGTCGCTCGGGGCCCGCCAGCACCTCCAGTACTGGGGGCTGCGCACGCCGCCGGTCCCGGTCGACGCGGACGGCATCCGGGTCGCCGGGCTGCGGGACTGCGGCGCACCCGCCGTCATGGTGACACCGGCGCACCAGTTCCCGACCGGGGTGGTGCTCGGCGGCGGGCGGCGCCGGGAGCTGATGCGCTGGGCCACCGCTACGGGCGGACTGATCGTCGAGGACGACTACGACGCGGAGCACCGCTACGACCGGCCGCCGGTGCCAGCCCTGCGCGCGATGCTGCCCGAGCACGTCTGCTACGCCGGAAGCGTCTCGAAACTGCTGGCGCCGACGCTGCGGACCGGGTGGGTCGTGGCGCCGCCGGAGCTGCACGGAGCGCTGGTCGACGCCAAGCGGTTCACCGACCTGGGCAGTGCCGCGCTGCCACAGCTGGCGCTCGCGGAGCTGATGGAGACGGGCGAGCTGGAGCGGCGGCTGCGGCAGGTGCGCCGGCGCCACCGGGCGCGTCGCGATGCGATGATCCGGGCGGTCGACACGCACCTTCCGGGCGCCGACGTTCAGGGGGCCGCGGCGGGACTGCACCTGACGGTCACCTTCGACGCGGGCTTCGCCGACACGGACCTGGCGGCCGCGGCACTCGCCCGGGGCGTCAAAGTGCATCCGCTGTCGTGGCATTGCCAGCGTCCCGGGCGGCCGGGGCTGGTGCTGGGCTACGCGGCCAGCACGGTGACCGAGATCGAGGAAGGGGTGGCGGTCATCGGGAAGGTGCTGGCGTAGGGCGGGTGCCGGGGAGCGGGCGGCGCGTCGGTTCCGTACGGCCGGTGTGCTGCTTCCGTACGGCGTGTCGCGCGCCGCGCATACGCCGGTCCGACACGCCGTGCGTGCCCTCGGCCACGTACTCCTGCGGTGCTGGAGTGCCGACCGGACCACCGGCACTTCTCCGCCATGCCACCGGACGGCCGCATTCCCCTGCCGGAGGAGGGCGTTCCGCCTTGCATTCCGTGGTCATGCGGAGCGGAGACCACCGCTCCGCAAGGAGACGCGCCGCCGCACCGTCATTCGAACCTTTCCGGCCACCTGGACGCGGTGCCGGTGCGCCGGGTGCGCGTCACGGGGCGCGCGGGAGTGTCGGCCCCGGAGCGCTGTGCGGGTTACGGCGTGTCGCACTGTGCCGTACGACAGGGCCGTACGGCGTGGCGTTCGGTCCGCGGACGGGTCGCGCCGGGCTCGGCGGATACTGGGCTACCGCCACTTGGCGTCAACGCCCAAGGACGGGCCCGCAGTTCACGTACCCGCCGTACGTCCGCCCAATCCCGCCCACGCTCCGGAGGGCGCCCGGTGACGGCGGGCGCCCTCCGGCAGGGAGCGTACGGGGGAGAGCCGGGACGGGTCAGGAGGTGGCGGGGACGGTCTTCTCCTGCTCGGCCTCGATCTGCTCGTTCCACACCTTCTTGGACGCCTGCCAGCCGTCCTCGTCGTGGCCGCGGCGCCAGTAACCGGAGATGGACAGGTCCTCGCGCGGAATCCCGCGCTCGACGCGCAGCAGCTTGCGCAGCTCCTTCACGAAGCCCGCCTCGCCGTGCACGAACGCCTGGAGCCGCCCCTCGGGGAAGTCCAGCGCACGGACAGCCTCGACCAGGAGCTCGCCCACCGGCGCGTCGCCGCGGTGCAGCCAGGTGATCTCGGCGCCCGCCGGGGCCTCCAGCTTCTGCTCCTCCTCGGGGCCCGCGACCTCGATGAACGCGTGCGCGGACGCGTCCTCGGGCATCCGGGCCAGGGACGCGGCGATGGCCGGCAGGGCGCTCTCGTCACCGGCGAGCAGGTGCCAGTCGGCCTCGGCGCCGGGGGCGTACGCGCCGCCGGGGCCCAGGAACAGCGCCTCGTCGCCCGGACGCGCCTGCATCGCCCACGGCCCGGCGAGGCCCGTGTCGCCGTGCACGACGAAGTCGACCGCCATCTCCCGCGCGTCCGGGTCCCAGCTGCGCACCGTGTACGTGCGGGTCTTCGGCCACTGGTCGCGCGGGAAGGTGGCGCGGATCTCCGCGATGTCCAGCGGCTTCGGGTAGTCCACGCCGGGGATCGGGAAGACCAGCTTGATGTAATGGTCGGTGTACTCGCCCGCCGAGAACTCCGCCAGGCCGTCACCGCCCAGCATCACCCGCACCATGTGCGGTGTGAGCTGTTCGGTGCGCAGTACCTGCGCGGAAATGAGCTTGGCCTTTTTGCGGGCCGGACGCTCTGCTGCCACGACGATCTCCCCTGCCACGATTTGTTAGGTATACCTAACCTAACAGTTCGTCGGGCGGTGCGTCGCGCCCTATAGGCCCGCCGGGCGCAGCGTCGCGAGGAGCCGCTGCAAGGAGCCGCCCAGCCCCCACTGCTCCGCGAGCGCCTCCAGCCGCTCAGGATCGGCCGGCTCGCCGGGCAGCGCGGCGTCGAAGTCCGGGAGCGGCACGTCGGCGGCGACGCGTACGACCTTCGGCGCCACCTCCACGTACGGGCGGGCCTCGGTCAGGCGCTTGCGCTGCGACGGGGTGAGCTTGGACGCGGGGTCGTCCACCGCGGCCATGATCCCGGCCAGATCGCCGTACGTCGCCAGCAGCTTGGCGGCGGTCTTCTCGCCGATGCCCGGCACGCCCGGCAGGCCGTCGCTGGGGTCGCCGCGCAGCAGCGCCAGGTCCGCGTAGCCGCGCCCGTCCACGCCGTACTTCTCGCGCAGCAGTGCCTCGTCGGTCGTCTGGAGCGTGCCGACGCCCTTGAGCGGATACAGGATGCGGACCCCGCGCCCGTCGTCGGCCAGCTGGAACAGGTCCCGGTCGCCGGTGACGATGTCCACCGGCCCGGCGGCGCGGGCGGTGAGGGTGCCGATGACGTCGTCCGCCTCGTACCCCGCGGCGCCGACCCGGGCGATGCCGATCGCGTCGAGCACCTCCTCGATCACCGGGACCTGCGGGGACAGGGTGTCCGGCACCTCCTCCGCGTCCGGTTCGGGGGAGCCGGCCGGGGCCTCCTCGGCGACCCGGTGCGCCTTGTACGAGGGGATGAGATCGACCCGCCACTGCGGGCGCCAGTCGAAGTCCATACAGGCCACCAGGTCGTCCGGCTGGTGGTCCTGGACGAGCCGGGCGATGAAGTCCAGCAGCCCCCGCACCGCGTTGACCGGGGTGCCGTCCGGGGCCCGTACCGATTCCGGGACGCCGAAATGGGCCCGGAAATAGAGCGAGGCGGTGTCGAGGAGCATCAGGCGTCGAGTCACACCCCGATGATGCCGTACCCCCGCTGACGTGCGCGGCCGGTGCCACGGGGCCGGGCGGGGCGGCGGATGTGAACTGGGTCACTGTTGTGTTTGTCATTTCGGAAAGGGGGCAGGCGCGCGGCCGGAGCGGAGCCGGTGGAAATTCAACTTTTCCACCGGTTAACGCGGGCCCGACCCGTACCGCACCACGACCTGTCCGCGGGGGAGGCGGGTCGTTCTCAGTCAATTCGAGAGGTGTATGTGGCCAGGCTGCAAGCCGAGCACGTGTACAAAGTGTTCGGGAGACGACCCGAGGACGCGGTACGACGGCTCAAGGATGGAGCGAGCCGCGATGAGCTGCGGGCCGACGGTACGACCGCCGCGGTGATCGATGCGTCCTTCTCCGTGGACGAGGGCCAGATCTTCGTCGTGATGGGTCTGTCCGGATCCGGCAAGTCCACGCTCCTGCGGACCCTCAACGGGCTGCTGGAGCCGACCGCCGGGAGCGTGCGGTTCGACGGCCAGGACCTGACCTCGCTCAGCGACAAGGAACTGCGCAAGGTCCGCTCGGAGAAGATCTCCATGGTCTTCCAGCACTTCGCGCTCTTCCCGCACCGCAGCGTGCTGGAGAACGCCGCGTACGGGCTGGAGGTGCAGGGCGTGCCGCGGGCCGAACGCGAGAAGCGCGCCACAAAAGCGCTGCACCTGGCGGGCCTCAAGGGCTGGGAGAAGTCCTGGCCCGACGAGCTGTCCGGCGGCATGCAGCAGCGGGTGGGCCTGGCCCGCGCGCTGGCCACCGACGCCGATCTGCTGCTGATGGACGAGTCCTTCAGCGCCCTGGACCCGCTGATCCGCCGCGACATGCAGGACCAGCTCCTGGAGCTCCAGAAAACACTGAAGAAGACCATCGTCTTCATCACCCACGACCTGAACGAGGCCATGCGCCTCGGCGACCGGATCGCCGTCATGCGCGACGGCCGCATCGTGCAGATCGGCAGCGCCGAGGACATCCTCCTGACCCCGGCCAACGACTACGTCGCGTCCTTCATCCAGGACGTCGACCGCTCCCGCGTGCTCACCGCCGGCGCCGTCATGGTCGACGCGGACGAGGTGCTGGGCGGCACGGCGCAGGACGGTACGGAGCTGCGTACGGCCGCCGACCTGCTGGCCGCCGCGCCCGCCACGGTCCACCGGGACACGCCGGTCGCGGAGCTGTTCGGGCCGTGCTCGGCCGGGTCCGTGCCGGTCGCGGTGGTCGGCGCGGACGGCGAACTGGTCGGCGCGGTGCCCGTACAGCGGCTGCTGTCGGTGCTCGGCGACGGCGGGCAGCCGGACGGGAATCAGAAGGAGACGTCGGCCTCGGCGGAAACGGCCGTCCGGGACTCCGGCGGTGCCGCCGCTGACGAGCCCGCGGGCGAAGCGGGCGGCACGCCCGAGGGCAAGGTGACCGCCGGTGCCTAGGATCAACGTCGGCTCCTGGGCCGATACCTGCGTCGAGTGGCTGCGCCACCACCTCACCTGGCTCTTCGACTTCGTCTCCCGTGTCCTGACGGACATGTACAACGGCATCGAGGCGGTGCTGACCGCCCCGCACCCGCTGCTGCTCATGGGCATCTTCGCGGTGCTCGCCTGGTGGCTGCGCGGTCTGCCGGCCGCCGTGCTGACCTTCGCCGGTTTCGCGCTGATCGACTCGATCCAGCAGTGGGAAGCCACCATGCAGTCCCTGGCGCTGGTGCTCGTGGCCTGCATCATCACCGTCGTCGTGGCGGTCCCGCTCGGCATCTGGGCGGCCCGCAGCCGCGCCGTCGGCGGCGCCCTGCGCCCGGTCCTGGACCTGATGCAGACGATGCCCGCGATGGTCTATCTGATCCCCGGCATCCTGTTCTTCGGCATCGGTGTGATGCCCGGCATGGTGGCGACGATCATCTTCTCGATGCCGCCCGCCGTGCGCATGACCGAGCTGGGCATCCGCCAGGTCGACGGTGAACTGGTCGAGGCGGCCGAGGCGTTCGGCACCCACCCGCGCCGCACCCTGTTCCGGGTGCAGCTGCCGCTGGCGCTGCCCACCATCATGGCCGGTATCAACCAGGTCATCATGCTGGCGCTGTCCATGGTCGTCATCGCCGGCATGGTCGGCGCCGAGGGCCTGGGCTCCTCGGTCTACAACGCGGTCAGCTCGGTGAACGTCGCCCTCGGCTTCGAGGCCGGTCTCGCCGTCGTCATCCTGGCCATGTACCTGGACCGGATGACCGGCGCCCTCAACGAGCGGGTCTCGCCGCTGGGCCGCCGCGCGCTGGCCAAGGCGCAGGCCGCGCTGGGCGGCCTGAAGTTCCTGTACTGGAAGCCCGCCACGTCCGTCGCGATGGCCGGTGTGGTCGTGCTGGCGCTGGTCGCGGGCGGTCTGAACGTCTTCGGCAAGGACGGCGCGAAGACCGACGGCGGCGGCCGGCCGATCACGCTCGGGTACGTCAACTGGGACGAGGGCAAGGCCACCACGTACCTGTGGAAGGAGATCCTCGAACAGCGCGGCTTCAAGCCGAAGGCGCAGGCGCTGGAGGCCGGGGCGCTGTTCACCGGGCAGGCCCGCGGCGACGTGGACGTGCAGACCAACGCCTGGCTGCCCACCACGCACGCCGAGTACTACAAGAAGTACAAGGACAAGCTCGAAGACCTGGGCGCCTGGTACGACAAGACCTCGCTGGAGATCGCGGTCCCGTCGTACATGAAGGACATCAAGACCCTCGACGACCTCAAGGGCAGGGCGGGCGAGTTCGGCGGCAAGATCACCGGCATCGAGCCGGGCGCCGGCGAGATGAAGATCCTCAAGGGCAAGGTCCTCGGGGACTACGGCCTGGACGGCGAGTACAAGGTCGCCGAGTCCAGCACCGCGTCCATGCTCACCGAGCTGGACCGGGCGTACGCGGCGAAGAAGCCGATCGCCGTGACGCTGTGGTCGCCGCACTGGGCGTACGACAAGTACGGCCTCACCAAGCTGGAGGACCCCAAGGGCTCCTTCGGCTCGGGCGACAGCCTGCACCTGCTCGGCCGCAAGGGCTTCTCGAAGGACGAGCCGCAGGTCGCCAAGTGGATGAAGAACTTCCACCTGGACGAGAAGCAGCTCACCAGCCTGGAGAACGCCGTCAAGAGCGCGGGCGAGGGCCACGAGCAGGACGGCGTGCGCACCTGGCTGAAGAAGAACCCGGGCCTGGTCGACAAGTTCGCCCCGTCGGCGAACGTCTCGTACGCCAAGGGCAAGGACGCCGGCGCCGCGCCGAACATCGGCTACCCGGCGTGGGACGAGGGCATCGCCACCACATACCTGTGGAAGAACGTCCTGGAGAAGCGCGGCTACAAGCCCACCATCCGCAACCTGGACGTCGGCCCGATGTGGACCGGCCTGTCCAGCGGGCAGATCGACGTCGAGTTCGACGGCTGGCTGCCGGTCGCGCAGAAGCAGTACTGGGACCAGTACAAGGACGACCTCGTGGACGTGGGCGCCTGGTACGACAAGACGTCGCTGGAGATCGCGGTCCCGTCCTACGTCAAGGGCGTCAAGACGCTGGACGATCTGCGCGAGCACCAGGACGAGTTCAAGGGCAAGATCATCGGAATCGAGCCGGGCACCGGTGAGATGAAGCGCCTGAAGAGCATCGTCGCGCCCGCGTACGGCCTGGAGGACTTCCAGGTCACCGAGGCCGGCACCAGCTCCATGCTGGCCGAGCTGGACCGCGCCTACGCCAAGAAGGAGCCGATCGCGGTCGTGCTCTGGTCGCCGCACTGGGCGTACAGCAAGTACGACCTGACCAAGCTCGCCGACCCGAAGCACACCTGGGGCGACAACAACCAGATCAAGACGCTCGGCCACAAGAGCTTCCCGGAGAAGTTCCCGGAGTTCAATGGCTGGCTGAAGAACTGGAAGATGACGCCCGACGAGCTGGGCAGCCTGGAGAAGGACATCCAGGACGCCGGCAAGGGCCACGAGAACGACGGCGTCGAGAAGTGGATCGCCGACCACCCGGGCATCGTGGACAAGATGGCGCCGGTGAAGTGACGCGCTGAACCCTGCGCATGGGCTCCGCCCCTGGCTGTACGGCCGGGGCGGGGCCTTCGCACGTGCGGGGGCGCACCGGCCGCGTACCGTGGGGTGATGACGACCGGTCACCGCAGTGCTCCCCGGGTGGTCTCCCTCGTGCCCTCGCTCACCGAGGCCGTGGCCGCCACCGCGCCCGACCTGCTCATCGGCGCCACCGACTGGTGCAGCCACCCCGCCGGTCTGGACGTGGCGCGCGTCGGCGGCACCAAGAACCCGGACACCGCCCGCATCGCCGCCCTCGCGCCCGACCTCGTGCTGGCCAACGAGGAGGAGAACCGGGCGCCGGACCTCGGGGCGCTGCGGGCCGCCGGGCTGGACGTGCTGGTCACCGAGATCTGCGACCTGGACCAGGCACTGCGCGAACTGGAACGCGTGCTGGTGCGCGGCTGCCGGCTGCCCCGGCCCGGCTGGCTGGACGACGCGGCGGACGCCTGGCGGGACGTACGGGCCGGGGCGGCGGAGCAGCGCGGCGCGGTGGTGCCGATCTGGCGGCGGCCCTGGATGGTGCTGGGCCGGGACACCTTCGCGGGCGACCTGCTCGCCCGGCTGGGCGTGCGGAACCTGTACGCGGACCACGCCGACCGGTACCCGCGCGTCCCGGTCGAGGAGCTGAACGCACGCGGCGCCGATCTGGTGGTGCTGCCGGACGAGCCGTACCGCTTCACGGCCGACGACGGCCCCGAGGCGTTCGCGGGACTGCCCGCCGCGCTGGTCAGCGGGCGTCATCTGACCTGGTACGGGCCGTCGTTGGCGGAGGCCCCGGCGGTGCTCAGGGCCGCGCTGGACGCGGCTCGGTGACCGCAACGGCCGCGGGTGCGGGGACCAGCAGCCGGCCGCCCGCCAGCCCCCGCGCCGTCCGCACCCCCGCCACCAGCCAGGCCGTCACCAGCACGCCGAACAGCCCCACCGCGAGCCAGGTGAAGGCCGCGAGGCCGGTGTGCCGGGCCAGCCCGGCCGCGCCCGTCACACACGTACCGACCGGGAAGGTGAACGCCCACCAGGTCATCGAGAACGTCATCCCGGCGCGGAAGGCCCGTACGACCAGTGCCGCCGCCAGCGCCAGCCACAGCAGCGCGAAGCCCATGACCGGCACGCCGTACAGCAGCGCGAAGCCGCTCATCGCCCGCGCGTATCCGGCGCCGACCGCGCCGGGCGCGGCGTCGGCGAGGTTGCCGACCGCGGTCGTGGACTGGCCCAGCGGGCCGAGGACGAGGAAGAGCGTCGGGGTCAGCGCGAGCGGCAGCGGGCCGTGGTGGATCAGCCGGGTCACGACCAGCGGCAGCATCAGCAGCGTGGCCAGCAGCGACATGCCGAACAGCGCGTAGCAGGCGAGGAGCATCGCCTCCTGCCACTGCCCGGCGGGCAGGTGCGGCACCAGGCCGGGGCCGAGCGCCGCCGAGACCATCGGCGCGACCAGCGGCAGCAGCCACACGGGGGAGGCGGTGCCGGGCTCGATCCGGTGCCGGGTCACCATCAGGTACGGGACCGCCGCTGCCGCCGCGAGCCCGACCGCCGTACCGGCGCACCACAGCACGGCGTCCACCGCGACCGCGGCCCCCTCGCCGAGCACATCGGTGCCGACGGCGAGCGTCCCGCCGCCGACCGCCAGCAGTGCCATCGACAGACAGCCGTAGAACGGTGCCACTGCCGGGTCGAGCAGATGGCGGCGCGCCTGGTCGGCGTGGTGGAGCCAGTGGGCGGTACGGGCGGCCAGCAGGATCACCAGCAGGGCGGCGGACAACGCCCAGACCGCGACGTACGCGCCGCGCAGGAGCGGGGTGTGCGGCAGGGCGGCGCCGGCGTTGGCGACGATGGCGGTGCCCATGACGGCGGCGTACCAGTTGGGGCCGAGGTGACGCAGGGCCGCCGGGGGCGCGGCGGGGGAGCGGGTGGTGATGCGGGGGCCGGTGCGGGCGGGGGACTGCGTCGGAGATGCCATGGTCCCAGCCTCACCGCCGGCCCCGCCGCCCACCAGGGACCTCGTTTCTATGAGGACATAAGCTGGAGTTATGAGCAGCGTGAAGGAAGAGCGCCCCGGGGCGGGCCCCGTCACCCCGCTCGCGCACCGTGTGCCGGACCTCGGCGCGCTGGAGCTGCTGCTCGCCGTCGCCCGGCTCGGCAGCCTCGGGCGGGCCGCCCGCGAGCGGGGCATCAGCCAGCCCGCCGCCAGCAGCCGCATCCGCTCGATGGAACAGCAGCTGGGCGTGTCCCTCGTCGAGCGCTCGCCGCGCGGCTCGCGCCTGACGGACGCCGGGGCGCTGGTCACGGACTGGGCGCGGCGGGTGGTGGAGGCCGCCGAAGCCTTCGACGCGGGCGCGCAGGCGCTGCGGGCGCGGCGGGACTCGCGGCTGCGGGTGGCCGCCAGCATGACCATCGCCGAATACCTGCTGCCCGGCTGGCTCATCGCGCTGCGCGCGCAGCGCCCGGACACCGCGGTGTCGCTGCTGGCCGGGAACTCCGCCGCGGTCGCCGAACGCCTCCTCGCGGGCGAGGCCGACCTCGGTTTCGTGGAGGGGCTGGACGTACCCGCCGGGCTGGACGGCGCGGTCATCGGCCACGACCGGCTGGTGGTCGTCGCCGCGCCCACCCACCCGTGGGCCCGGCGCCGTACGGACCTGACGGTGGCCGAACTGGCCGCCACCCCGCTGATCCTGCGCGAACACGGCTCCGGCACCCGCCAGGTCCTGGACGCGGCCCTGGCCGGACACGGCGGCCTGGCCGCCCCCCTGCTGGAACTGGCCTCCACCACGGCGGTCAAGGCGGCGGCGGTGAGCGGGGCGGGCCCTTCCGTACTGAGCGAACTGGCCGTGGGGGAGGAGCTGGCCGCCCGGCGGCTGGTCGAGGTCCCCGTCCACGGCACCCGCTTCGGCCGCGACCTGCGGGCGGTCTGGCCCTCCGGCCAGCGCCCGGCGGGGCCTGCGCGCCAGCTGCTGGGGCTGACGCGGGCGGTGCCGTGAGCGCCTGCCTCATCGGTCGGCCTGGTACGCCGCGGCCGCTGCGGTGGCCGTCCTGCCGTCGGGGGCGGTGTAGGTGAGCGTACGGTCCCCTCTGATCTGGAAGACATTGGTGGGCCGTTGCCGGTTGCGGGGGTTGCAGATGGAGACCGGGACGGTGAAGACGGTCTGGTACCGCCCGCCGTCGGAGGTGGTCACCCGCGTCATGAAGGTGACCACGCCCTTCTTGGCGGTGTTGCCGCCGTTCGGCGGCTCGTGGAACCAGAAGCCGTCCGCCGTCGACGAGGAGTTCGTCGGCACGACCGTGATCGAGTTGTCGGCGTTGAACTGCACGGTCCGTACTTTGGTGCCGTCCTGGGTGTACGGCTTGGACAGCTCGAACGACGCTCTCGCACCCTCCTGCGGTGCCTCGACGTAGTCGTTGGCGCTGCCCCCGCACTGGCCGGGGGCGGCCACGGCGGCGGAGCCGTCGAGGAAGCCGAGGGCCAGCGCGGAGCACAGCCCCACGGCGGCGGCGGACGTGAGGTGGTGTCGGAACGTCATGGCATGACCTACTTCCGTCGGCAAAGCTGCACGAGGCCGGGCAGTGCTGCACCAGGCCCATGGCACACGGCGTTGACGCAGGTCAGCGCCGATGCAGCGAGCGTAGCCAGCCCCGCCGCGTGGTGTGCATCGCCAGATCGGATGGGTTTGCCGCCGCGAATACACGGCCATACAGGAGCGTCGGTGCCGCCCGGTTGCGAACCGTCAGGCACCGCCTGCCGCGGACACCAGCGCCTCCATCACCCGTGTGTCGTCCCCCGCCTCCGGATGCCACTGCACCGACAGCACGAAGTGCTCAGCGCCCGGGAGTTCCAGGGCTTCGATCGTGCCGTCCGCCGCGTAGGCGGAGGGGAGCAGGCCGTGGCCGAGGCGGTCGACGGACTGGTGGTGGTAGGTCGGGACGGAGACCGCCTCGGGCAGGATGCCGCCGAGCAGGGTGCCGGGCTCCGGTTTGACCTCGTGGCGGGCGAAGAGGCCCGCGGGGCCCGCGTGGCCGTCGATGTGCTGGACGAGGGTGCCGCCCAGGGCGACGTTCAGCAGTTGCATGCCCCGGCAGATGCCGAGCAGCGGCAGACGCGCCTGTAGGGCGGCGTCGATCAGGGCCAGTTCCCAGGTGTCCCGGTCACGGGCCGGGGGGCCGGTGCGCGGGTCGGGGTCGGCTCCGTACCGTACGGGTTCGACGTCCGGGCCGCCCGCGATCACCAGGCCGTCCAGCCGGGAGACCACCTCCGCCGCGGTGCCGGGGTCGCCGGGCGGCAGCAGGGCGGCGAGGCCGCCGGAGCGCTGGACGAGGCGGTGGTAGCCGGCCGGGAGCAGTGCGGCGGGCAGGGCCCAGACGCCCCAGCGGGCGTCGTCGGCGAGGTAGGTGGTGACGCCGATGAGGGGGTGTGCGGACACGGGTCCTCCGGAGGGTGGGGCTGCCCCAGCAGGTGGGTGATCAGTTGCGTTCCAGTTCGGCTTCGGCCTCCGCGAGCGCCGCGAACTCCTCCTCGGGGGCGGCCGCGACCAGCCGGTGCCGGGAGTAGAGCGCGAAGTACGCGAGGGCCACGCCGTAGACGACGAGGGCGATGAAGGCGGCCTGCTTGTCGACGAGGAACGTCGCCACCAGCGCGGAGCAGGCCAGGACGAAGGCGGTGGAGGAGGTCAGGACGCCGCCGGGGGTGCGGTACGGGCGGGGCAGCCGCGGCTCGCGGCGGCGCAGCACGATGTGCGACAGCGACATCAGGGCGTAGGAGATGGTGGCGCCGAAGACGGCAATGTTGAGCATACGGGCGCCGTCGCCGGTCGCTGCGGCCAGCGCGAAGCCGAGCGCGCCGGGCACCAGCAGCGCCAGGTAGGGGGCCTTGCGGCGGCTGGTGAGGGAGAGGAAGCGGGGCAGGTACCCGGCCCGGGAGAGCGCGAACAGCTGACGGGAGCCGGCGAAGATGAGGGAGAAGAAGGACGCCACCAGGCCCGCGAGACCCGCGTAGTTGACGATGCGGGAGACGGTGGTGGGTTTGCCGTGCGGTTGCAGTGCCTGCACCAGCGGGTCGCCGACGGACTGGATGGCGGCGGAGCCCCGGGCGCCGGTCGCGGCGACAAAGGTGACCAGCGCGAGCAGCAGCAGGATGCCCATCGCGGCGGCCATCGCCTTCGGCAGCGTACGGGCCGGGTCTCTGGTCTCCTCGGCGGCCAGCGGTACGCCCTCGACGCCGAGGAAGAACCACATGCCGAAGGGGAAGGCGGCCCAGATGCCGAGGACGCCGAAGGGCAGCCAGGAGCTGGAGCCGAAGGCGCTCGCGTCGGCGGGGATGTCGTTCAGGGCGCTGACGTGGAAGTCGCTGAGCGCCCCGAACGCGAAGACGACGACCGCGGCGACCGCGACGGCGGTGACCGCCAGGCTGAAGCGCAGCGCCTCGCCCACGCCCCACAGGTGGATGCCGATGAAGACGACGAAGCAGGCGAGGTACACGGGCCAGCTGGAGGTCAGGCCGAACAGGCCGAGGGATTCCACGTAGTCGCCGATGAAGATGGAGATCGCGGCGGGTGCGAGCACGTACTCGATGAGGATGGCCGTGCCGGTCAGGAAGCCGCCCCAGGTGCCCAGCGCGCGCCGCGCGAAGCCGTAGCCACCGCCCGCCGTCGGCAGGACCGAGGCCAGTTCGGCCAGCGCGAAGACCAGGCAGGTGTACATCATGCCCATCAGGAGTGCGGCGATGGCCAGACCGCCGAAGCCGCCCTGCGCGAGGCCGTTGTTCCAGCCGGAGAAGTCACCGGAGACGACGTAGGCGACGCCCAGGCCGGTGAGCAGGAGCGGGCCGGCGCTGCCCCGCCGCAGGGTGCGTTTTTGCAGGTAGGCGTCTTGGGGCGGGGAGTCGCCTGCTGCGGAGTCGAAGGGCGGTGCGGTGCGGGATTCGGTGCTGTCGGCCATGAGCCGCTCCTGCTCGCCGGGGGGTGAGTGAGGGGGAAGTGCAGCGGTAAAGGTTTAGCCGCATACCTTTGCCTCGTGAGGCGGCCGAGCGCAAGCCCCCTGCGTAAAAGACTGGTTACGGCGGCGGAGTCGTCAAGAACCCGCGCAGCAGCGCCGCCGTACCCGCGCAGTGCTCGCGCATCACTTCCCGCGCCCCGTCGGCGTCCCCTTCCAGCACCGCCTCGACCAGGGCGGTGTGCTGCGCCTGCGAGTGCTCCAGGTTGCGTACCAGCAGCGGGATGCAGTCCAGCAGCTCGTTCACGCCCGCCCGCACCGCGGCGTACTGTGCGGCCAGCGACGGGGAACCGGCCAGCTCGGCCAGCGTCAGGTGCAGCAGCGTGTCCCGCCGCCGGTAGTCCGCCAGCGGCGCGTCGTGGGTCGCCGCCAGCGCCTCCCGCAGCCGCCGCGCCTGCGCGTCGTCCAGGCCGTGCGCGGCGCACAGTCCCGCGGCGCCCACCTCCAGCACCTCGCGGAACCGCAGCGTGTCCTCGACATCGACCTTGTCGATGCGCCGCCGCAGTTCGTCCTCGTCCGCGCTCTGCCGGCGCGGCCGCACGAACGTGCCGCCGTAGCGCCCGCGCCGGCTCTCCACCAGGCCCTCGTCCTGAAGGACCTTGAGCACCTCGCGCAGCGTCACCCGGCTGATGTGCAGCCGCTCCGCCAACTCGCGCTCCGCGGGGAGCCGTTCGCCGCCCGGCACCAGGCCCAGCCGGACGACCTGGAGTATCTGCTCCAGCGCCTCCTCGAAGCCGTTGCCCGCCCGTACGGGCCGCAGTACGGGCGCAAGCCGGTCGGCGGGGCGCTCCCCCCGGCCGTCCGCCACGCCACCTCTAGCACCGTCCACCGGAACCCCTTCCCAACCAATGGTTCGCCGCCCTACCTTATGACCTCCGGACGCAGCGACAGGAGGCACCACCGTGGCAGACCGCACGCCCCCGCTCTCCGTCGAGGGGCTGAGACGGCTCGTCGACGCCGGGGAGATCGACACTGTCGTCCTGGCCTTCACCGATATGCAGGGCAGGCTCACCGGCAAGCGGTTCGCCGCCCGGCACTTCCTCGACGAGGTGCTGGAGCACGGCACCGAGGGCTGCAACTACCTCCTCGCCGTGGACGTGGACGTCAACACCGTCCAGGGCTACGCGATGTCCTCCTGGGAGCGCGGCTACGGCGACTTCGCCCTGCACGGCGACGCGGCCACCCTGCGCCGCACCCCCTGGAACCCCGGCACCGCCCTGCTCACCGCCGACCTCGCCTGGCACGACGGCTCACCGGTCGCCGCCTCCCCGCGGCAGATCCTGCGCCGCCAGCTCGACCGGCTCGCCGAGCGCGGCTGGAGCGCGTACGCGGGCACCGAGCTCGAATTCATCGTCTTCCGCGACACCTACGAGGACGCCTGGAACCGCGGCTACCGGGACCTGACCCCGGCCAACCAGTACAACACCGACTACTCCGTCCTCGGCACCGGCCGCGTCGAGCCGCTGCTGCGCCGCATCCGCAACGAGATGGGCGCCGCCGGGATGACCGTGGAGTCCGCCAAGGGCGAGTGCAACCTCGGCCAGCACGAGATCGCCTTCCGCTACGACGAGGCGCTGACCACCTGCGACCAGCACTCCGTCTACAAGACCGGCGCCAAGGAGATCGCCGCCCAGGAGGGCATGGCGCTGACCTTCATGGCCAAGTACAACGAGCGCGAGGGCAACTCCTGCCACATCCACCTCTCGCTGCGCGACGACGCCGGGCAGCCCGTCCTCGCGGACGACTCGGGACCGTACGGCATGTCGCAGGTCATGCGGCACTTCCTGGCCGGACAGCTCGCCGCGCTGCGCGACTTCACGCTCTTCTACGCCCCGAACATCAACTCCTACAAGCGCTTCCGGCCCGGCTCGTTCGCGCCCACCGCCGTCGCCTGGGGCCCGGACAACCGCACCTGCGCCCTGCGCGTCATCGGCCACGGCCCCGGCCACCGGCTGGAGAACCGGCTGCCCGGCGGCGACGTCAACCCGTACCTCGCGGTCGCCGCCATGGTCGCCGCGGGCCTGTACGGCATAGAGCACGAGTTCGAACTCCCCGAGGCGTGTACGGGCAACGCCTACGCCGGCGACGCCGAGCACGTGCCCGCCACCCTGCGCGAGGCCGCCGCGCTCTGGGAGGCCAGCCCCATCGCCCGTGAGGCGTTCGGCGACGAGGTCGTCGAGCACTACCTGCACATGGCCCGCGTCGAACAGGACGCGTACGACGCCGCCGTCACGGACTGGGAGCGCTTCCGCTCCTTCGAGCGCATGTAAGGAAGACCGCCACGTGTTGCAAGAACTGCGCATCATCAACCCGGCGACCGAGGAACCGGTGGCCGTCGTCCCCGTCACCACCCCCGCCGAGGTGGACGAGGCGGTCCGGCGGGCCGCCGCCGCACAGGCGAAGTGGGCCGCGCTGCCGCCCGGCGACCGGGCCCGCCTGCTGCGGCGGTTCGCCGAGGTCGTACGGGACAACGTCCCCTCGCTCGCCCGGCTCGAACTGACGGAGGCCGGGCACCCCCTGGGCAACGCCGAGTGGGAGGCGAACAACGTCGTCGACCTGCTGCACTACGCCGCCGGGGGAGTGGAGCGGCTGACCGGCCGGCAGATCCCGGTCGCCGGTGGGCTCGACATCACCGTCCAGGAGCCGCTGGGCGTGGTCGCCGTCATCGCGCCGTGGAACTTCCCGATGCCGATCGCCGCCTGGGGCGCCGCCCCCGCGCTGGCGGCCGGCAACGCCGTCCTCCTCAAGCCCGCCGAGACCACCCCGCTCACCGCGCTCCGGCTCGCCGAGTACGCGCTGGAAGCGGGCCTGCCCGAGAACCTGTTCCAGGTGCTGCCGGGCGAGGGCGCCGTCACCGGCAACGCCCTGGTCGAACACCCCGGCGTCGCCAAGGTCGTCTTCACCGGCTCCACCGCCACCGGCCGGCACATCGCCGCCAAGTGCGCCGCACAGACCAAACGGCTCACCCTCGAACTCGGCGGCAAGAGCCCCAACATCGTCTTCGCCGACGCCGACATCGAGCGCGCCGCGGCAGCGGCCCCCGGCTCCTTCCTGGACAACACCGGCCAGGACTGCTGCGCCCGCAGCCGCATCCTTGTCCAGCGCTCGGTCTACGACCGCTTCATGGAACTGCTGGAGCCCGCCGTGAAGTCCTTCGTCGCGGGCGACCCGGCCGACCCCGCCACGCAGATGGGCCCGCTGATCTCCGCCGCCCAGCGCGAGCGCGTACGGTCCTACGTCCCCGAGGACGCACCCGCCGCCATCCGCGGCGAGGCCCCCAAGGGCAAGGGCTTCTGGTACCCGGCGACCGTCCTGGAGGGCCGCCCGGACGACCGTACCGCCGTCGAGGAGATCTTCGGACCGGTCGCCGTCGTGATCCCCTTCGAGGACGAGGCCGACGCGATCCGCCTCGCCAACGCCACCGACTACGGCCTGTCCGGCTCCCTCTGGACCCGCGACGTGGGCCGTGCCCTGCGCGTGTCGGGCGCGGTCGCCGCCGGGAACCTCTCCGTCAACTCCCACAGCAGCGTCCGCTACTGGACCCCGTTCGGCGGCTACAAGCAGTCCGGCCTGGGCCGCGAACTGGGCCCGGACGCGCTCGCCGCCTTCACCGAGACCAAGAACATCTTCATCAGCACCGAGGAGAGCTAAGTGAGCGACCAGACCCCCGCGGCCACCGGCGCCGACGAGACCCCCGTGTGCCGCCGCCTCGTCGGCCGCACCGCCGTCATCACCGGCGCCGGCAGCGGCATCGGCCTGGCCACCGCCCGCCGCCTGGCCTCCGAGGGCGCCAACGTGGTGTGCGCCGACATCGACGAGAAGGCGGGCAAGGCCGCCGCCGAAGCGGTCGGCGGCACCTTCGTCCAGGTGGACGTGACCGACTCCGACCAGGTCGAGGCGCTGTTCAAGGCGGCGTACGACACATACGGCTCGGTGGACGTGGCGTTCAACAACGCCGGCATCTCGCCCGCCGACGACGACTCGATCCTCACCACCGGGCTGGACGCCTGGAAGCGCGTCCAGGAGGTCAACCTCACCTCCGTCTACCTGTGCTGCAAGCACGCACTGCCCTACATGCAGCGCCAGGGCAAGGGCTCCATCATCAACACCGCGTCCTTCGTGGCCGTGATGGGCGCCGCCACCTCGCAGATCAGCTACACCGCCTCCAAGGGCGGCGTGCTGTCGATGTCCCGCGAGCTGGGCGTGCAGTTCGCGCGCGAGGGCATCCGGGTGAACGCGCTGTGCCCGGGGCCGGTGAACACACCGCTGCTGAAGGAGCTGTTCGCCAAGGACCCGGAGCGCGCCGCGCGCCGCCTGGTGCACGTGCCCGTCGGCCGGTTCGCCGAGCCCGAGGAGATCGCCGCCGCGGTCGCCTTCCTCGCCAGCGACGACTCCTCCTTCGTCAACGCCGCGGAGTTCCTGGTGGACGGCGGTATCGCAGGGGCGTACGTCACACCCGTGTAGGCCACAGCCTTCCGCACGGATACAGTCCGAAGATCACCAACGGGTCCGGTGCCCCGGCGCGCCGGTCCCGCTGATCCACTGCCCGCAGGAACGTCAAAGCCGACGTCCGCCCCTACCACCGGAGAACCATGCGCACCAGACACGCCCTCGCCCTGGGGCTCGCCACCGCCGCGACCGTCTCGACCCTGGCGGCCACCGGCCCCGCCGTCGCCGCGAGTCCCGCGCACCCCGCGAAGGCCCCGGAGCGTACGAGCTGTCCGCAGCTCTCCAAGAGCATCAAGTGGTACGGCGACAACCGCGCCAGGATCCAGCGCATGATCGACGAGCGCGGCATCTGCTCCCACCCGAAGCCGGGCCCCGAGGGCCGCCCCGTCGCCGCCTTCGACTGGGACAACACCGTCGTCAAGAACGACATCTCCGACGCCACGCTCGCCTGGTCGCTCAAGCACGACAAGATCCTGCGCCCCAAGAGCTGGAAGTCCACCAGCCCCTGGATGACCACCGCCGCCGACCGCGCCCTGACCAAGGCGTGCGGCACCTCCGTACCCGCCGGCCGCCCGCTGCGCACCTCGAAGAACGCCGCCTGCGCCGACGAGATCATGGAGATCCGCGGCAAGGCCCGCACCATGGCCGGCAAGGCCGCCTTCGCGGGCGAGTGGAACCACCGCCGCACCAAGCCCGAGTACGCCTGGATCCCGCAGCTGTTCGCCGGCCTGACCCCGGCCCAGGTCACCTCGTACGCCGAGCAGGCCCGCGCGGAGAACCTCGCCGCCCCGATCGGCGCGAAGCAGACCGTCGGCACCCACCAGCTGGCCGGCTACATCCGCTACTACGACCAGCAGAAGGACCTGATCCGCACCCTCAAGGCGGCCGGCTTCCAGGTCTACATCGTCTCCGCGTCCTCCGAGACCATCGCCGAGGCGTGGTCCGGCGGCGTCGGCGTCGACCGCGCCCACACCATCGGCGTCCGCAGCCTGATGAAGAACGGCCGGTTCACCACCGGCATCCGCGGCTGCGGCGACGTCAAGGACGGCCACGGCGAGGTGCTGCCGTACATGGACGGCAAGCGCTGCCTGATCAACCAGGAGATCTTCAAGCTCAAGGGCGCCGAGGCATGGCGCTTCCAGGACCCCGCGCACCGCATCGCGCTCGGCGGCGGCGACGCCAACACCGACGTCACCTTCGTCAACGACGCCACCGGCGTACACCTGGCCATCAACCGCAACCAGCCGGAACTGATGTGCCGCGGCTACGACAACGCCGACGGCCGCTGGGTGGTCAACCCCATGTTCATCGAGCCGCTGCCGCAGAAGTCCGGTACGTACCCCTGCGCCACGACGGGTTACACCAACACCGATGGCGGCCTCGGCCCGGTCCGTCGCCCCGACGGCACGGTCGTGCCGGACCAGCGGGACCGCATCCACGCCTGATGCGCCCGGAGGGCCGTGCTTTCTTGTCAGCTACAGGAAGGTGCGGCCCTCGCCGCGGTAGGTCGGGACCGTTGCCACTATCCGGTCGGCCTGGACCAGGTGCAGTGCCGCGAACCGCTCGCACAGCTCACCGGCCTTCGCGTGCCGGAACCACACCTTGTCGCCGAGCCGCAGCCCGTCGGCGGCGGGCCCCAGCAGCGGGGTCTGTACCTCGCCCGCCTCCTCCTGCGGGTCGTACCGCAGTCCCTCCGGCAGATACGGCACCGGCGAACGGTCCCGCCCCGCGACCCCGGACGCCGGATACCCGCCGCCCAGCACGGTCACGACGCCGTCCCCCGGCCGTCGCACCACCGGCTGTGCGAACAGCGCCGCCGGACGGCCCGTGAAAGAGCGGTAGTTGTCGAACAGCCGCGGCACATACAGACCCGACCCGGCCGCGATCTCGGTCACCGCGGCCTCCGCCGCCGTGTGCTGCACGCTGCCCGTGCCACCGCCGTTGACGAACTCCAGGTCCGGCGCCTCGGCCCGCACCGCGCGTACAACCTCCCAGCGCCGCCGCGCCAGGTCCCGGCGCGCCGCCGCCTGCATCGCCTGTACGGCACGGGAGCGCAGCGGATGCCCGGCGACCGCGTCGCCCACCCCCGCCACATGCCCCTCGTACGCCATCAGCCCGGCCACCCGGAAACCCGGACGGCGCGTCACCGCGCGGGCCAGCGCGGCCACCTGCTCCGGCCGGTTCATCGGCGACCGGCGCGCGCCGATCCGCACCCGCCCGCCCAGCGGCCGGAACGCGGTGTCCCACTCCAGGCACACCCGGATCTCCTCGCCGCCCCCGGCAGGGCGAGCGGCGTCGACCAGATCCAGCTGCGCCACATCGTCGACCGTCACCGTCACCGCCGCCGCCAGCTTCGGATCGGCGGCCAGCTCCGCGAAGCCCTCCCGGTCCGCCGACGGATACGCCAGCAGCACGTCCTCGATCCCGGACCGCGCCAGCCACAGCGACTCGGCCAGCGTGTAGCTCATGACACCCGCGAAACCGTCCCGGGCCAGCGCCCGTTCCAGCAGCGCCCGGCAGCGCACCGACTTGCTCGCCACCCGCAGCGGCTTGCCCTGCGCGCGCCGCACCAGATCCGCGGCGTTCGCGTCGAAGGCGTCGAGGTCCACGAGCGCCAGCGGCGCGTCGAGATGTGCGGTGGCCCGGTCGTAACGGGCCCGGTCGGCAGCCGTGTCGCACGCATACGGGGACATGGCCGCAGCCTGCCAGAAGGTCCTACGGGTGGGTAGGGGGTAGGAACGCGACAGACCGGACGCCGGACGCCGGGGGAGAGCGGACGAGTTGGAGCACCGGCCGCGGCAGCCCGTAGAGTGAGCGGACGCCGCAACCAGCAGGTCAGCGGTGTGATGTCCGGATACGAACCACCCTGCCCCGATTGCCGGCCGGGCGCGGGACCAGGGGCGCGAGGGGGAGCGCGGGTGAGCACCGAAGCCGATTTCGCCGACGCGCATCGCCTTCCCCGCATCCCGCCCCCGCAGGCACCGGCACCGCCCGCCGAGGACCCGCAGAGGGCGGTGCTGCGCCCCGTCCCGCCGGAGCGCCCCGCGAAGCCCCCCCCCGGCCGGATGCCGGCCGGACCCGCCGCGGCAGCAGGTGGCC
>NZ_LGCW01000302.1:0-43977 GCF_001279365.1 Streptomyces sp. NRRL F-5755
CCCGGAAGCTAAGCCTTTCAGCGCCGATGGTACTGCAGGGGGGACCCTGTGGGAGAGTAGGACGCCGCCGAACAATTATTCAGCTCCGGTCCCTGAACCTTCTGGTTCAGGGACCGGAGCTTTTTTGTTCTCACCACGCAGTCCATCGTGTTACTTCATGTTCACTTCATGTGGTCAGGATCCGCGGCATGGGGACAGTGGGAACGCTCAGGTCGGCCGGTGTCCGCGAAGGCGACGAGGTGGTGGTGCCGGCGTACGGGAACCCGGAGGTCGCCGAGGCGGTGGTGGAGCTGGGCGCGCTGCCGGTCTTCGCCGACATCGACGCCGACAGTTACTGCCTCGATCCGGCCGCGGTGGCCGACGCGATCACCCCGCGCACGGCGGCCGTCGTCGCCGTACATCGCTTCGGGCGGCCGGCGGACATGCGCTGGATCCGCGAGACGGGGCGGCGGCACGGGCTGCTGGTCGTCGCCGAGGACGAGCCCGGTGCCGGGCGCACGGACCAGGACGAGGTGCGGCGACGGCAGGAGCGCGCCGCCTACCTCGACGGACGGCTCACGGGCGTGACGCCGCCACCGGCCGCCGCGGGGCACACGTACGAGCAGTACGTGGTGCGCGTGCCGGGAAACGGGCGCCCTGACCGGGATGCGTTCGCCCGGGCGCTGCGCTCGCGCGGCGTCGCCTGCCGCGTGCCCGTACAGGCGCCCGTCTACCGCCTGCCGCGGCTGCGACGGGACGTGTACCTGCCGCAGACCGAGCGCGCCGTGGACGAGACGCTGGCGCTGCCGGTGCGTACCGCACTCTCGCGGCGGGAGCTGCAGCGGCTGGCCGGAGCCTGCAACGCGCTGGGCGGACTGCTGCAACCGGCGTTCTGAAAATCCCTTTTAGGGCGGGATGGGATGCGCCCCCGAAGCCTGCGGTACTCGATTTCGGATTATCGGAAGAGATCGGGTATGCTCTATTCCGTTGCCGCGCCCCAATAGCTCAGTCGGCAGAGCGTCTCCATGGTAAGGAGAAGGTCTACGGTTCGATTCCGTATTGGGGCTCAGAGGAAAAGGCCCCCGCCATCAGGCGGGGGCCTTTTTCGTATCCTCGGAAGGAGTGCCCGGAAGGGGCGGCCCGGCGGGCCCCCGGGTCACGCTTCGCGCGACACCTCGGGGACCCGCATGGCGAGAATGGCCATGTCGTCGGACGCGGGCTCGGCGGCGAACCGCTCCACCGCGCGCAGGATGCGGGCGGCCACCGCGCCCGCGGTCAGCCCCGTACAGGTCGTCAGCACATCCGTCAGACCGTCGTCGCCCAGCATGCGGGTGCCCTCGCGGCGCTCCGTGACGCCGTCGGTGACGCACAGCAGCACGTCGCCGGGGTCGAGGGTGATGGTCTGCTCGTACAGCTCCAGGTCGTCCATGACGCCGAGCAGCGGCTGCGGCTCGGCGGCCGGCTCGACCGTGCCGTCCTGGCGCAGGCGCAGCGGCAGCGGATGGCCCGCGCAGACGACCTTCAGGACGGCGCTGCCGTCGCGCTGTGGCCACAGCTCGCCGTACAGCAGTGTCAGGAAGCGGCTGCGGGCGCCCTCGTCGAGGATCGCGGCGTTCAGCCGTTCCAGGACGGCGGGGCCGCCGAAGCCCTCGCGGGCGAGCAGCCGCAGCGCGTGCCGGGCCAGGCCGGTGACGGCCGCGGCCTCCGGGCCCGTACCGCAGACGTCGCCGATGGCGAAGCCGTACGCGCCGTCCCGGATGGGGAACACGTCGTAGAAGTCGCCGCCGACCTCGTTGCCCTCGCCGGCCGCGCGGTAGATGACCTCGACCTCGACGCCCGGCACCTCAGGCAGTTCCGGAGGCAGCAGGCTGCGCTGGAGCGACTGGCTGATGGCCGTGCGCTCCGAATACAGGCGCGCGTTGTCCAGGGCGAGCGCGGCGCGCCGGGAGAGGTCCTCGGCGAGCTCCAGGATCTCCTGGCGGAAGTGCTCCTCGCTGGGCTTGCCGAGGGTGAGCATGCCGATGACGCGGTTCCGCGCGACCAGGGGCAGCACGACGGTCTCGCCGCCGACCGCCGAGGCGGTGGCCAGGCTGGCGCCGGGCCCCTTGGAGGGGCGGGCGGAGTCGCCGAGCCCCAGGCTGCGCAGGGAGGTGCGCAGGGCCGCGTCGTGCGCGGCGTCCGTGGGCGCGTTCCACAGGCGTGCGCCGGGCGTGGGCACCGGCTCGGGCGGGTCCACCTTCATCAGGAGCGACTTGAGGCCGTCGATACGGTCCTCGTCCTCGTGCAGCACGTAGGACAGCTCCGGCTCGGACGCCTGGTCCGCGACGGTGTAGACCGCGCACCACGTGGCGAGGGTGGGGACCGTCATCTGGGCCATCAGGGCCAGCGTCTGGTCCCGGTCCAGGGTGCCGGCGAGCAGGTCGGACGCCTCGACGAGGAAGGAGAGGGAGCCGCGGCGCAGCCGTTCCAGCTCGGTCAGGCGGGCCCGTTCGACGGCCAGCGCGATGCGGTCGGCGGCGAACTGGAGTCGCAGGGCCTCCTCGTTCGTGTAGCGGCCCGGGGCCTCCGCGGCGACGCCCAGGGAGCCGGTCAGCCGGCCCTCGACCTTCAGCGGGACGGTGACGACCGAGCGCATGCCCGTGCCGGAGAGCAGGGGCACGGCGCCCGGCACGGCGGTCAGGTCCTCGTGGACCGCCGGCATACGGGCGGAGCCGTAGCGCCCGGAGCCCGCCTCGACCGGGACCCGGGCGAAGCGCTGGCGGGCCGAGGGCAGGCCGGTGGAGGCGCGTACCTCCAGCTCGGTCTCGTCGTCGGTGGCCAGCAGGAGGTACGCGGCGTCGCCGTCGAGCATGTCGCGGGCGCGCTCGACGGTGCGCTGGAGCAGGCCGTCCAGGTCGTCGGGGGCCGGCGAGCCGATGAAGACCTCGAACGGGTCGGCGGGGCCGCGGCCCTCGGCCGGCTGGGCCGCCTGGTCGGGGGCCGGGGTGCGCGGCGGGCTCTGCAGGACGGCGCGCTCGTGGTCGCGCACCAGCAGGCAGACCGTGTACGGCTCCCCGTCGGCGTCGCGGACGCGCAGGTGGGAGGCGTACACCGGGACGACCCGGCCATCCGCGCCCCGTATGCCGTACGAACCCTCCCACCGGGACAGCAGCAGCGCCTCGGCGATGCCGGTGCCGGTGCCGGGGGTGTGCGGCCAGGCCGCGAAGTCGGTGAGCGGCTTGCCGACGACCTGCTCGGGGTCGTACGCGAACAGGTCGCGCGCGTCCTCGTTCCAGAAGCTGATGCAGCCGCCGCGGTCGACTTGGACGACCGCGACGCGGACCCGGCTGTCGGCGAGCGGCAGGACGTCCACGGGCAGCGCGGGGCCCGCCGAGCGGGTGCCCGCGGGGCGCTCGGGCAGGTCGAGCTGGAACCAGACGTGCTTTTGCGAGGCGGTGTACTCCACGCCCCAGCGGCTGGCCAGCGCGCCGCACAGCAGCAGCCCGCGGCCGCCCTCGCGGTCCGGATGGGCGAACGCGCGGCCGGTGTTCTGCAGGGGGATCTCCCGCTCCGGATAGCGGTCCGCGACCTCGATGCGCACGCCGTCGTCGCTGCGCAGGCACAGTACGTCGGCGGCGGTGCCCGCGTGGACGACGGCGTTGGTGACCAGTTCGCTGGTCAGGACGACGGCGTCGTCGACGATGTCGCCGTAGCCCCAGCCCTGGAGGGTGTCCCGCACAAAGGCGCGGGCGGTGGCGACCGAGCGGCCGACCGGCTCGAACGTGGCAGCGGCCCGCGCGGTGATCACTGGTCTCCTCATGCGTGTGTCGGTGATCTGCTCTCCCACCATGGCGGCGCCCCTCCGAAAAGCCTGGTGTGCTCGCCCACTGCCCGTGCTGGACGGCCAGGGCGGGTGGACAGCCGGATGCCAGGTTACTTACCTTCGCCGCGCGTGCGGATGCCGGTCACGTGTGTTTCCGCCCCGATCGTGCCCGGGACGATATGCGATGCTGCCGAACTGTTATGGCCTGGTTGGGCCATGGTGAAACACTGGGCAAGCTCAAAGAGAAGGCCCGGGTAGAACGGTCGACCCTGCGGGAGGGACACGGTGGAGTCTGGCGCAGCGGCGCGGGGCACGAGCACGCGCGCGAAAGGCGGACGTTCCCGGAGCAACGGGACGACTGAGGTGGATACGGCTGCGCTGAACCGGCTGCTGGCTGCTCTCGTCTCGATGCGTGACGGGAATTTCCGTAAGCGGCTGACGGTCTCCGGCGACGGAGCGATGGCGGAGATCGCCGCTGTTTTCAACGAGGTGGCGGACCGCAATCTGCACCTCACGGGAGAGCTGGCGCGGGTGCGCCGGGTCGTGGGGCGTGAGGGAAAACTCACGGAACGCCTGGAGGCCGGCGCCTGTGAGGGCTCCTGGGCGGCGGCCATCGACGCCTCGAACGCCCTGGTCGACGATCTCGTACGGCCGGTGTCCGAGGTGGGCCGGGTGCTCTCCGCGGTGTCCGAGGGCGACCTGGAACAGCGGATGGACCTGCGCTCGCGCGGTTCGGACGACAGTTCGGCGCATCCGCTGCGCGGCGAGTTCCTGAAGGTGGGCCGCACCGTCAACGGCCTGGTGGACCAGCTGTCGGCCTTCACCGACGAGGTGACGCGGGTCGCCAGCGAGGTCGGCACGGAAGGCAAGCTCGGCGGGCAGGCGCGGGTGCGCGGCATGTCCGGGTCCTGGAAGGACCTGACCGAGTCGGTCAACACGATGGCGTCCCGGCTGACCGCGCAGGTACGTGACATCGCTCTCGTCACCACCGCCGTCGCCAAGGGCGACCTGTCACGCAAGGTGACCGTCCATGTCGCCGGCGAGATGCTGGAACTGAAGAACACCGTCAACACGATGGTGGACCAGCTCTCGTCGTTCGCCTCCGAGGTGACGCGCGTCGCACGCGAGGTCGGTACGGAAGGCGAGCTGGGCGGCCAGGCGCAGGTGCCGGGCGTCGCGGGCGTCTGGAAGGACCTCACCGACTCCGTCAACCTGATGGCCGGGAACCTCACGGCGCAGGTGCGCGGGATCGCCCAGGTGACCACGGCGGTGGCCAACGGCGACCTGTCCCAGAAGGTCACGGTCAGTGCGCGCGGCGAGGTCGCGCAGCTCGCGGACACGATCAACACGATGACCGAGACGCTGCGTACCTTCGCGGACGAGGTCACCCGGGTCGCCAACGAGGTCGGCGCCGAGGGCCAGCTCGGCGGGCAGGCCCAGGTGCCGGGCGCGGCGGGCACCTGGAAGGACCTCACCGATTCGGTGAACAACGCCTTCCGCAATCTGACCGGGCAGGTCCGCGACATCGCGCAGGTGACGACGGCGGTCGCGAACGGTGACCTGTCGCAGAAGGTCACGGTCGACGTCGCGGGCGAGATGCTCGAACTGAAGAACACCGTGAACACGATGGTCGACCAGCTGTCGTCGTTCGGCGCCGAGGTGACGCGTGTCGCGCGGGAGATCGGGGTCGAGGGCGAGCTGGGCGGCCAGGCGGCGGTTCCGGGCGCCGCCGGGACGTGGAAGGACCTGACCGACTCCGTCAACACGGCCTTCCGCAACCTGACCGGCCAGGTGCGCAACATCGCGCAGGTGACCACGGCGGTGGCCAACGGCGATCTGTCGCAGAAAGTCACGGTCGACGTCTCCGGCGAGATGCTCCAGCTGAAGAACACCGTGAACACCATGGTCGACCAGCTGTCCTCGTTCGCCGACCAGGTCACCCGGATGGCGCGGGACGTGGGCACGGAGGGCCGGCTCGGCGGTCAGGCCCGGGTGGACGGCGTCAGCGGTACGTGGAAGGAACTGACCGACTCCGTCAACTTCATGGCGGGCAACCTCACCTCCCAGGTGCGGCAGATCGCCCAGGTGACGACGGCGGTGGCGCGCGGCGATCTGTCGCAGAAGATCGACGTGGACGCGCGGGGCGAGATCCTGGAGCTGAAGAACACCATCAACACGATGGTGGACCAGCTCTCGGCCTTCGCGGAGCAGGTCACCCGGGTGGCCCGCGAGGTCGGTACGGACGGCAGGCTCGGCGGCCAGGCCCAGGTGCCGGGCGTCGCGGGCGTCTGGCGCGACCTGACCGACTCGGTGAACGGCATGGCCGGCAACCTGACCGCCCAGGTCCGCAACATCGCGCAGGTCGCGACGGCGGTCGCGCGCGGTGACCTGTCGCAGAAGATCGACGTGGACGCCCGGGGCGAGATCCTGGAGCTGAAGAACACCCTGAACACGATGGTGGACCAGCTGTCGAACTTCGCGGAGCAGGTCACCCGGGTGGCCCGCGAGGTGGGCACCGAGGGCATCCTCGGCGGTCAGGCCGAGGTCCAGGGTGTCAGCGGTACGTGGAAGGACCTCACCCAGTCCGTCAACTTCATGGCGAACAACCTCACCTCCCAGGTGCGCAGCATCGGCGAGGTGACCACCGCGGTCGCGCGCGGCGACCTCTCGAAGAAGATCACCGTCGACGCCAAGGGCGAGATCCTCGAACTGGTCACGACCGTGAACACGATGGTCGACCAGCTGTCGCTGTTCGCCGAGCAGGTGACGCGCGTCGCCCGTGAGGTCGGTACGGAAGGCCAGCTGGGCGGCCAGGCCCGGGTCCCGGGCGTCACCGGCATCTGGAAGGACCTCAGCGACAACGTCAACCTGATGGCCAACAACCTGACCATTCAGGTGCGCAACATCTCCCAGGTCTCGGCGGCGGTCGCCAACGGCGACCTGACCAAGAAGGTCACGGTCGAGGCGCGCGGCGAGGTCGCGCAGCTCGCCGACACCGTCAACACGATGGTCACGACCCTGTCGTCGTTCGCCGACGAGGTCACGCGGGTGGCCCGTGAGGTGGGCACCGACGGCATCCTGGGCGGCCAGGCCCGGGTTCCCGGCGTCGCCGGTACGTGGAAGGACCTCACCGAGTCCGTGAACTCGATGGCGAACAACCTGACCGGCCAGGTCCGCAACATCGCCATGGTCACCACCGCCATCGCCAAGGGCGACCTCACCAAGAAGATCGACATCGACGCGCGGGGCGAGATCCTGGCCCTGAAGACGACCATCAACACGATGGTCGACCAGCTCTCCTCCTTCGCCGAGCAGGTCACCCGGGTGGCCCGCGAGGTGGGTACGGACGGCCAGCTCGGCGGCCAGGCGCAGGTGCGCGGCGTGGCCGGCACCTGGAAGGACCTGACGGAGTCGGTGAACGAGATGGCGGGCAACCTGACCCGCCAGGTGCGGGCGATCGCCGCCGTCGCCGCCGCGGTGACCCTCGGCGACCACAACGTGCGGATCGACGTGGACGCGGCGGGCGAGATCCTGGAGCTCCAGGACAACGTCAACACGATGATCGCCACGCTGCGCGAGACCACCCTCGCCAACGAGGAGCAGGACTGGCTCAAGGGCAACCTGGCCCGTATCTCCGGCCTCATGCAGGGGCGCCGCGACCTCAAGGACGTGGCCACGCTCATCATGAGCGAGCTGTCCCCGGCGGTCTCGGCCCAGCACGGCGCGTTCTTCCTCGCCGCGCAGCCCGGCGACAGCAACGAGATCGGCGCGGACGGCGGTGAGCCGGGCGCCTACGAGCTGCGGCTGATGGGCTCGTACGGCTACTCCATGGGCGCCATGCCGACGACGTTCCGGCCGGGGGAGACCCTGATCGGCACGGCGGCGGCCGAGAAGCGCACGATCCTGGTGGAGAACGTGCCCTCCGGCTATCTGAAGATCGCCTCCGGGCTCGGCGAGGCCCCGCCGGCCAATGTGATCGTGCTGCCGGTGCTCTTCGAGGACAAGGTGCTCGGCGTGATCGAGCTGGCCTCCTTCCAGCCGTTCACCCAGATCCAGAAGGACTTCCTCAGCCAGATCGCGGAGATGATCGCGACCAGCGTCAACACCATCTCCGTCAACACCAAGACCGAGATGCTGCTCAAGCAGTCGCAGGAGCTGACCGAGCAACTCAAGGAGCGCTCGGGCGAATTGGAGAGCCGCCAGAAGGCGCTGGAGCTGTCCAACTCCGAGCTGGAGGAGAAGGCCGAGCAACTGCGCGCGCAGAACCGCGACATCGAGGTGAAGAACACCGAGATCGAGGAGGCGCGGCAGGTCCTGGAGGAGCGCGCCGAGCAGCTGGCCGTCTCGATGCGCTACAAGTCGGAATTCCTGGCGAACATGTCGCACGAGCTGCGCACCCCGCTCAACTCACTGCTGATCCTCGCCAAGTTGCTCGCCGACAACGCCGAGGGGAACCTCTCCCCGAAGCAGGTCGAGTTCGCCGAGACCATCCACGGCGCCGGTTCCGACCTGCTCCAGCTGATCAACGACATCCTGGACCTGTCGAAGGTCGAGGCCGGCAAGATGGACGTCAGCCCGACGCGCATCGCGCTGGTGCAGCTCGTCGACTACGTGGAGGCCACCTTCCGGCCGCTGACCGCGGAGAAGGGACTCGACTTCTCCGTACGGGTCTCCCCCGAGCTGCCCGCCACGCTGCACACCGACGAGCAGCGGCTGCTCCAGGTGCTGCGCAACCTGCTGGCCAACGCGGTGAAGTTCACCGACAGCGGCGCCGTGGAGCTGGTCATCCGGCCGGCCGGCGACGACGTGCCGACGGACATCCGCGAACACCTGCTGGAGCACGGCGCGCTGCGCGACGCGGACGCCGGCATGATCGCCTTCTCGGTGACCGACACCGGCATCGGCATCGCCTCCAGCAAGATGCGGGTGATCTTCGAGGCGTTCAAGCAGGCGGACGGCACGACCAGCCGCAAGTACGGCGGCACCGGCCTCGGCCTGTCCATCAGCCGGGAGATCGCGCGGCTGCTCGGCGGCGAGATCCACGCCGCCAGCGAGCCGGGCCGCGGCTCCACCTTCACGCTCTACCTGCCGCACAACCCCGGCGGGCTGCCGCCGCAGGGGTACCCGCAGCTGGTCGCGGGCGGGCTCGCGATGGACGCCGAGGCGCGGGACGCGGAGCTCGGCCGGGACGCCGCCGAGGAGGCCGCGCAGACCGGCGTGGCGCCCTCCCGGGGCAGCGGGCCGGAGCCGAGGCGGCGCCGTCGCCCGGCGGCCGGTGCGGGGCCGCGGCCGGAGCTGCCGCCCGCGCCCACGCCGCCGGCGGCACCGCAGCCGGTCGAGGAGCCCTCGCAGACGCCTGCCGAGGAGCCCTGGATCGGCAACGGCCAGGACCTGGTGCCGTCCGGCTTCGACGGCGGCTTCCACGGCGAGAAGGTGCTGATCGTCGACGACGACATCCGCAACGTCTTCGCGCTCACCAGCGTGCTGGAGCAGAACGGCCTGTCCGTGCTGTACGCGGAGAACGGCCGGGAGGGCATCGAGGTCCTGGAGCAGCACGACGACGTGGTGCTGGTCCTGATGGACATCATGATGCCGGAGATGGACGGCTACGCGACCACGGCCGCCATCCGGCGCATGCCGCAGTTCGCCGGGCTGCCGATCATCGCGCTGACCGCGAAGGCGATGAAGGGCGACCGGGAGAAGAGCATCGAGTCCGGCGCGTCCGACTACGTGACCAAGCCGGTGGACACCGACCACCTGCTGACGGTGATGGAGCAATGGATGCGCACGCGGTGACACGTTCGTCAAATGAGACTCGTAAGGTTCCCCGCATGTTGACTCAGTGTGGCCGGCCACGTGTGGGAGAGCGGTATTCGGGGAACCTTCTGGTCTCTCACTGCGTTTGTGCTACGTGCACAGTGACATCGCGGTGACAGGGTGTGGCGACAGGCGGGGTGCGGCTACGATGACCGGCACAAGGACGGGCGGCATGACAGAGCCGTCCCCTGGGGCGGCGTCCGGTTCATTGCCGGGGCGAGGAGGACGGGCCATGGTGCAGAAGGCCAAGATCCTCCTGGTCGATGACCGGCCGGAGAATCTGCTGGCGCTGGAGGCGATCCTCTCCGCGCTCGATCAGACACTGGTGCGGGCATCGTCCGGGGAGGAAGCGCTCAAGGCACTGCTCACCGACGATTTCGCGGTGATTCTGCTCGATGTGCAGATGCCGGGGATGGACGGGTTCGAGACGGCGGCGCACATCAAGCGGCGCGAGCGTACCCGCGACATCCCGATCATCTTCCTCACCGCCATCAACCACGGCCCGCACCACACCTTCCGTGGTTACGCGGCGGGCGCGGTCGACTACATCTCCAAGCCGTTCGACCCGTGGGTGCTGCGCGCCAAGGTCTCGGTCTTCGTCGAGCTGTACATGAAGAACTGTCAACTGCGGGAGCAGGCGACGCTGCTGCGCCTCCAGCTGGAGAGCGGCCGGGCGGCCGCTGACGAGTCGGCCAAGGAGCCGGCGGGGCTGCTCGCCGAACTCTCCGCCCGGCTCGCGGCCGTCGAGGAGCAGGCCGAGGCGCTGTCCAAGCAGCTTGACGAGTCGGCGGACGCGGCGGCCATCGCGACCGCGGCGCATCTGGAGCGCAAGCTCACCGGACTGCGGCGGGCGCTGGACGCCTTGGAGCCCGGCACGGGCAACGGAGCCGCCTGAGCGGCGCTGTGCGGCGCCGCTGACGGCCTGCGGGCTCCCGGGCCGCGGTGGAGCCTGACGCGCCATCACCAGCCCTGTGTACGGCCCGCTTCGCCGTTCACCGGCGCGAAGTGCCCGGCCCCGGGCCGCGACACGAATGGGTGAAGGCCCGAGCGCTCGTGTCACTGTGGCCGTCGCCTGTAATCTCGTCACCATGGCCTCACGTACGTCCGGCAAGGGTTCCCAGAGCACGGCGGGCCCCTCGAAGCAGCGCGCCGGACAGCCCGGGGGCGCCGCCAAGAAGGCCGCCGCGAAGAAAGCACCGGCGAAGAAGGCGCCGGCTCCGGCCAAGAGGGCGCCCGCCAAGAAGACCGCTCCGGCCAAGCGCGCGCCGGCCAAGAAGGCCGCCGCCAAGAAGGCGCCGCCCAAGCCGGCCCCGTCGCCCACCGGCGGCGTCTACCGCCTGGTGCGGGCCTGCTGGCTCGGGCTGGCGCACGCCGTCGGCGCGATGTTCCGCGGCGTCGGGCGCGGCGCGAAGAACCTCGACCCCGCGCACCGCAAGGACGGGCTGTCGCTGCTGCTCCTCGCCCTCGCGCTGGTCATCGCGGCCGGCACCTGGTCCAACCTCGACGGCCCGGTCGGCGACCTCGTCCAGCTGCTGATCACCGGCGCCTTCGGCCGCCTCGACCTGGTCGTACCGATCCTGCTCGGCGGCATCGCGCTGCGCCTGATCCGGCACCCGGAGAAGCCGGAGGCCAACGGACGCATCGTGATCGGCCTGTCCGCGCTGGTCATCGGCGTCCTCGGACAGGTCGCCATGGCCTGCGGATCGCCCGGCCGGGGCGACGGCATAGCGGCCATACAGGACGCCGGCGGCTATGTGGGCTGGGTCGCGTCCAAGCCGCTGATCTTCACCGTCGGCCAGACCCTGGCGGTGGCGCTGCTGGTGCTGCTCACCGTCTTCGGCCTGCTGGTCGTCACCGCCACGCCCGTCAACGCCATCCCGCAGCGCCTGCGCCAGCTCGGCGCCCGGCTGGGCCTGGTCGAGGTGTACGAGCCCGAGCCGGTCGCCGAGGAGCCGTACGCCGACGACTGGCGCGAGCAGCCGCGGCGCGGCGCCCGGCGCGCGGCGCCCGAGCCGGACCCCGCCGGCGACCCGGACGCCATAGAGGAGGCGGCACTGGCCAAGCGCCGCCGCAGCCGCCGTACGCCGCTCCAGCCCGCCGACCGGCCCATGGACGCCGTGGACGTGGCCGCCGCTGCCGCCGCCTCGCTGGACGGCGCCGTGCTGCACGGCGTGCAGCCCTCGCCCCTGGTCGCCGACCTCAGCAGCGGCATCTCCGGCGAGCGCGACGAGACGCAGGACACGTCCGGGCGGCCGTCCGACAGCGGCTCGGTGCCGCCCGCCCGCGGCGCCGGGCAGAGCGGCGCCGGACAGAGCGGCGCGGACCGGTCCTCCTCGGGGTCGGTGCCGGACTTCACGAAGTCCGCCCCCGAACCGTCCGGCGAGCTGCCCGCACGGGCCGAGCAACTGCTGCTGTCCAACGACATCACCTACTCCCTGCCGTCGCTCGACCTGCTCACCCGCGGCGGCCCCGGCAAGACCCGCAGCGCCGCCAACGACGCCGTCGTGGAGTCGCTGACCACCGTCTTCCAGGAGTTCAAGGTCGACGCGGCGGTCACCGGCTTCACCCGCGGCCCGACGGTCACCCGGTACGAGATCGAGCTGGGCCCCGCGGTCAAGGTCGAGAAGATCACCGCGCTGGCCAAGAACATCGCGTACGCCGTCGCGAGCCCCGACGTGCGGATCATCAGCCCCATCCCCGGCAAGTCCGCGGTCGGCATCGAGATCCCCAACAGCGACCGGGAGATGGTCAACCTCGGCGACGTGCTGCGCTCGGCCGAGTCGGTGGGCGAGGACCACCCGCTGCTGGTCGGCCTCGGCAAGGACGTCGAGGGCGGGTACGTCTCCGCCAACCTGGCGCGGATGCCGCACATCCTCGTCGCGGGCGCCACCGGCTCCGGCAAGTCGTCCTGCATCAACTGCCTGATCACCTCGGTGATGGCGCGCGCCACCCCCGACGAGGTGCGGATGGTGCTGGTGGACCCCAAGCGCGTGGAGCTGACCGCGTACGAGGGCATCCCGCACCTGATCACCCCGATCATCACCAACCCCAAGAAGGCCGCTGAGGCCCTGCAGTGGGTCGTGCGCGAGATGGACCTGCGCTACGACGACCTGGCGGCGTACGGCTACCGCCACATCGACGACTTCAACGCCGCCGTGCGCAGCGGCAAGCTCAAGCCGCCGGAGGGCAGCGAGCGCGAGCTGTCGCCGTATCCGTACCTGCTGGTGATCGTGGACGAGCTGGCGGACCTGATGATGGTCGCGCCGCGGGACGTGGAGGACTCCATCGTCCGCATCACCCAGCTCGCCCGCGCCGCCGGCATCCACCTGGTGCTCGCCACCCAGCGGCCGTCGGTGGACGTGGTCACCGGCCTGATCAAGGCCAATGTGCCGTCCCGGCTGGCGTTCGCGACCTCCTCGCTCGCCGACAGCCGGGTCATCCTCGACCAGCCCGGCGCGGAGAAGCTGATCGGCAAGGGCGACAGCCTGTTCCTGCCGATGGGCGCGACCAAGCCGGTGCGCATGCAGGGCGCGTTCGTCCAGGAGGACGAGGTCCAGCAGGTCGTCCAGCACTGCAAGGACCAGATGGCGCCGGTCTTCCGGGACGACGTGACGGTCGGCACGGCCAAGAAGAAGGAGATCGACGAGGACATCGGCGACGACCTGGACCTGTTGTGCCAGGCCGCGGAGCTGGTGGTCTCCACCCAGTTCGGGTCCACGTCCATGCTCCAGCGCAAGCTGCGCGTCGGCTTCGCCAAGGCCGGGCGGCTGATGGACCTGATGGAGTCGCGCAACATCGTCGGGCCGAGCGAGGGATCCAAGGCGCGCGACGTCCTGGTGAAGCCGGACGAACTGGAAGGCGTACTGGCCGTGATCCGGGGGGAGACGCCTTCGTAGAAGTTGTGCCGGGCCGACGGCGGGTGGCGACGGCGGAAGTCCGGGGGCCGCGCTCCCGGACCACCCGTACGAGGGATTCGGTTCACTCGCCGAAGAGCGTAAGCAACCGTTTCTCCCGTCGCTACGTCAAGTTGAGGGAGGTGGTGGGAGGATGCTGCACCATCGGGACCCGGACCGGGCGTCCGGCGGCCTCACGTGGCCTTCTGATGGCGTACAAAGTCCGCTCTTCCGCTTGCCCGACCCTTTCGGTACACCCCTAGACTGAACCTCCAGCAGGTGGCTCACGCTCGAAAGGCGCCCCCGTGTCCATCGGCAACTCCCCCGAAGACGACCGGCCCTCCATCGGCCGCGCCCTCCAGCAGGCCCGTATCGACGCAGGACTGACCGTCGACGAGGTCAGCGCCACGACACGGGTGCGCGTGCCCATCGTCAACGGCATCGAGCAGGACGACTTCTCGCGCTGCGGCGGCGACGTCTACGCACGGGGACACATCCGCACGCTCGCCCGCGCCGTCGGCCTCGATCCGGAACCGCTGATCGCCCGATTCGACGGGGACCGCGGCGGCCGGCCCGAGCCGACGCCCGCCGCGCCGCTCTTCGAGGCCGAGCGCATCCGGCCCGAGCGGGGCCGCCCGAACTGGACCGCCGCGATGGTCGCGGCCATCGTCGCGGTCGTCGGATTCGTGGGCTTCACCCTCTTCAGCGGCGGCGGCAAGGGCAGCGCGGTCGCCGAGGGCGACAACACCGCGGCGCCGGTGCAGCCGACGAAGCCCGCCGCCGGCAAGTCCGGCAAGAAGCCCAAGCCGACCACCGTGCCCGGTCCGGGCGCCTCGGAGAGCGCCGTCGCGGGCGTGCCGAAGGACCGGGTCACCGTCAAGATCACCGCGAAGGACGGGCAGAGCTGGATCTCCGCCAAGGACGCCAACGGCCGCCTGCTGGAGGACGGCCTGCTCAAGAAGGGCGAGTCCAAGACCTTCACGGACAAGAAGCGCATCGATCTGGTCGTCGGCAACGCCGGAGTCGTACAGCTGTTCGTCAACGGCAAGGAGATCGAGAAGGTCGGCGACAAGGGAGCGGTCGAGCGGCTGAGCTACTCGGCGGGGCCGCAGGCGGGCTGAGCAGGGCTCCCATGGGGCCGGACGGCCCGGCCCCGGGCGGCGGACGGAGCGGGGCAACCCTGGCAGCGATAGGGGCTGCCGGGACAAAGTAGGCTGACTCCATGCCCGAACGCCGTACCGTCGCCCTTGTCACTCTTGGCTGCGCCCGTAACGAGGTGGACTCGGAGGAGCTCGCAGGCCGCCTGGCAGCGGACGGCTGGGAGCTCGTCGAGGAAGCCGCCGATGCCGATGTCGCCGTCGTCAACACCTGCGGATTCGTCGAGGCCGCCAAGAAGGACTCCGTCGATGCCCTGCTGGAGGCCAACGATCTGAAGGACCACGGCCGCACCCAGGCCGTGGTGGCCGTCGGCTGCATGGCCGAGCGGTACGGCAAGGAGCTGGCCGAGGCCCTGCCGGAGGCCGACGGCGTGCTCGGTTTCGACGACTACACCGACATCTCCGACCGGCTGCGGACGATCCTGAGCGGCGGCAACGTCGAGGCCCACGCCCCGCGCGACCGCCGCAAGCTGCTGCCGATCAGCCCGGCCGAGCGGCAGGACGCCGCCGGCGTGGCGCTGCCCGGTCACGGCGACACCGCGCCGGCCCCGGCCCCCGCCGACCTGCCCGAGGGCGTGGCGCCCGCCTCGGGCCCCCGTGCGCCGCTCCGGCGCCGCCTGGGCACCAGCCCGGTGGCCTCCGTGAAGCTGGCCTCCGGCTGCGACCGCCGCTGCTCCTTCTGCGCCATCCCGTCCTTCCGCGGCTCCTTCATCTCGCGCCGCCCCTCCGACGTGCTCGGCGAGACGCGCTGGCTGGCGGAGCAGGGGGTGAAGGAGATCATGCTGGTCTCCGAGAACAACACCTCCTACGGCAAGGACCTGGGCGACATCCGCCTGCTGGAGACGCTGCTGCCGGAGCTGGCGGCCGTCGACGGCCTGGAGCGCATCCGGGTCAGCTACCTCCAGCCCGCCGAGATGCGGCCGGGCCTGATCGACGTGCTGACGCAGACCGAGAAGGTCGCCCCGTACTTCGACCTGTCCTTCCAGCACTCGGCCCCGGGCGTGCTGCGCGCCATGCGGCGCTTCGGCGACACCGACCGCTTCCTCGGCCTGCTGGAGCAGATCCGTGCGAAGGCCCCGCAGGCCGGCGCCCGCTCGAACTTCATCGTCGGCTTCCCCGGCGAGACCGAGGAGGACGTGGCCGAGCTGGAGCGCTTCCTGACCGGGGCGCGACTGGACGCGATCGGTGTGTTCGGTTACTCGGACGAGGACGGCACCGAGGCGGCCACGTACGACAGCAAGGTGCACCCGGACGAGGTCGCCGAGCGCCTCGCGCGCATCTCGCGGCTGGCCGAGGAGCTGACCGCGCAGCGCGCCGAGGAGCGGCTCGGGGAGACCCTGACCGTCCTGGTGGACAGCGTCGACGAGGAGGACGGCATCGTGGGGCGGGCCGCGCACCAGGCGCCCGAAACCGATGGCGTGACCCTGCTGCGGACCTCACTCGACCTTGCGCCGGGACGTATGGTCGAAGCAAAGGCCGTGGCGAGTGAAGGCGTCGACCTGGTGGCCGAGGTGCTGTCGGTGGACGGCGTGCCGTGTACTGAGGAGGCGGGCAGATGAGCGGAGTCCCGGCTTCCGCGGCCGGTGGGCACCACCGCCCGGCGCCGGCCGTCCGGACGGCCGGGCTGTGGAACATCGCCAACGTCCTGACCATGGTGCGGCTGGTCCTCATTCCGGCCTTCGTGCTGCTGCTGATGCACGGCGACGGCTACGACCCGGCCTGGCGCTCGTTCGCCTGGGCGGCCTTCGCCATCGCCATGATCACCGACCTGTTCGACGGCCATCTGGCGCGCCAGTACAACCTGGTCACGGACTTCGGGAAGATCGCCGACCCGATCGCGGACAAAGCGATCATGGGAGCGGCGCTGATCTGCCTGTCCGTGCTGGACGACCTCCCGTGGTGGGTGACCGGCGTCATCCTCTTCCGCGAGCTGGGCATCACGCTGATGCGCTTCTGGGTGATCAGACACGGCGTCATCCCCGCCAGCCGCGGCGGCAAGCTCAAGACGCTCGCGCAGGGCACCGCCGTGGGCATGTACGTCCTCATGCTGAACGGGCCGCTGGCGACGTTCCGGTGGTGGGTGATGGCGGTCGCCGTGGTGCTGACCGTCGTGACCGGGCTGGACTACGTACGGCAGGCGGTCGTCCTGCGGCGTGCCGGGCTGGCCGAGGCGCGCGCGGTGCAGGCGCAGGAGCGGGCCAGGACGGCCGCGGAGGCGCACGCGGTACGCGACGGGGAGCCGGCCGGGAGCACCGCCGAGGTGCATGGCGCGGAGCCTGCCGGGAGCGCGGTGCGGGCCGAGCGGCGGTCCGGGGCCGCGGCGGAGGCCCGGGACGACGGGGACTCCGTACGGTGAGGCCGGTGGCTTTCCGTACGGTGGTGCCCGGTGCGGGCCCGGCACGCGCGTCGCTGACGGCCGCTGGGACGACCTTCCGAAGTGGCTGTGGAAATGCCCGCTGATCCCGCGCAGGAGGCGGCCTCCGGGGACTTTCCGGGTGCGGCCGCCGAAGTGACGGCCGTGGCCGCGCGGGCACTCGACGTGCTCGCGGCGCGCGGGGCGAGCCTGGCGGTGGCCGAATCGCTGACGGGCGGCCTGGTAGCCGGGGCCCTCACCGGGGTACCCGGAGCCTCCCGGGTCTTCCGGGGCTCGGTGACCGCGTACGCCACCGCGCTCAAGCGGGACGTCCTGGGCGTGGACGGCGCGCTGCTGGACGACCGCGGGGCCGTGGACGCGGAGGTTGCCCGCCAGATGGCCCGTGGTGTAAGGCGTGTGCTGGGCGCCCACTGGGGTATCGCCACTACAGGGGTTGCCGGCCCCGACCCCCAGGACGGACAGCCCGTGGGCACGGTCTTCGTCGCGGTCGCCGGACCGGGCGGCGCGGGCGGTGTACGACGGCTCACGCTGGACGGCGATCGGGAGCGGATCCGCCGGGACACCGTGGCGGCGGCACTGGCGCTGCTGGTGAGCGAACTGACAGAGAATGCGGCGGCACAGGATACGGAACAACGGGGGGAATTTTGATGTTTACAGCCCTGAGTGAACACGAACTCGCGCCCCGCACGGCCGAGGCCCGAGGCGGTACGGTGGGGCGAGAAGGATCCGGATCCGAGGTCCGAGGAGGGAGCCAGCGATGATTCTGCTTCGTCGCCTGCTGGGTGACGTGCTGCGCCGACAGCGTCAGCGCCAGGGCCGCACCCTGCGCGAGGTCTCCTCCTCCGCCCGGGTGTCGCTCGGTTACTTGTCCGAGGTCGAGCGGGGACAGAAGGAAGCCTCTTCCGAACTGCTCTCGGCGATCTGTGACGCGCTGGATGTGCGCATGTCCGAGCTGATGCGCGAGGTCAGCGACGAGCTGGCGCTCGCCGAGCTGGCCCGCTCCGCGGCCGCGAGCGAGCCGGTGCCGGCACCGGTCCGCCCCAAGCTGAACTCGGTGTCCGTGGCCTCGCTGGCCGGTGTCCCCGAGGACCGCGTGACGATCAAGGCCCCCGCGGAGGCGGTCGACGTCGTTGCGGCCTGAGCCGTCGCATCCCCCCCCGGATCCGCACGGTCACCTTTGGCCCACCCGGCCGAGGTGGTCGCCGTACCTCCCCTCCTCAGGCGCCGACCATGCGCCCCACACGACTTCCCTGAGCCCCGTCCGGCAGCCGCCGGGCGGGGCTCAGGGCTTTCCCGGATTCTTCGGGCGGACGGGGCGGGGCCGGTCGGCGGGACTTAGGTCCTCACTTGGGGGCGGCCAGGTATTACCGCGGCGCGGCGGGGTACCCGATCAGTACAGACAGGATCAATTAGCTGGACAATGGGCGAAGGGAACAAATCGCCCGAAAAGGAGTCATGGATGTCTGTCGTCAAGAGCACGCTGTCCGACGACGACCGCAAGGTGGTCGGGGACGCACTGCAGGGAGCCCTCGTCGACCTGGTGGATCTCTCGCTCGTGGCGAAGCAGGTCCACTGGAACATCATCGGCCCGCGTTTCCGTTCCGTACATCTGCAGCTCGACGATGTCGTGGACACGGCGCGCTCGTACGCCGACACCGTTGCCGAGCGGGCCTCGGCGATCGGCGTGTCGCCGGACGGCCGGGCCGAGACGGTCGCGAAGACCAGCGGCATCGACACGGTGCAGGACGGCTGGATCAAGGACGCCGAGGTCGTTCGCGTCATGGTCGACGCGCTCGGTGCCGTCATCGCCCGGATGCGGCAGCGCATCAAGGAGACGGACGAGCCCGACCCGGTGACCCAGGACATCCTGATCGGCCTGACCGCCGACCTCGAGAAGCACCACTGGATGTTCCAGGCCGAGTCCGCCTGAGCGGTCCCGCCGTACGGCTGAATCAGCGCCCCTGACGAGGTCAGGGGCGCTCGGCCGATCAAGGGGCGACCGGCGGCCCCTGAACCTGGACCCGGTGGCCTGCGGCGGTGACGGTGAGGCCGTGGCCGGCGACGCGGGGCTCGCCCGCGCGTACCCACTGCCGGTGGGCCGCGGCCACCTCGTCCCAGAGACGGCGCGGCCCGTGCTGCCGTACGGGGAAGCGGGCGGTCTGCCGGCCGTCGTAGTCCACGGACGCCCACGAGGCCGCGGCGTCGTCGGCCAGCCACAGGCGGGTGTGCGCCTGGTCCGTCGCGGTGTCCCAGGAATGCCACACATCGGGCACCCGAAGACCGACGGCGAACTGCGCGTCGAGATCCTCGCCCGCCACGGCCCACGGGGACAGCCCCGTTTCGGACCGGCAGGGCCGCTGCCCGTCGCGCAGGATGTCGCGGTCGAGGTCGCTCTCCGCCCGCCGGCCGCGCATCACCATGTACGAGCCGTAGCCCGCGAAGCGCCCGTCGGCGGTGCCGTCCGCGCGGCGGGTGAGGACGAGTGTGCCGTACGTGATCCAACTGGTGCTCCACGGCACGACGAGGCGGGCCCCGGGCAGCGTCTGCGCGCGCCAGGCCGCGGGCACGGCGCGCACGGAGCACGTGGCGATGATCCGGTCGTACGGGGCGGCAGCGGCGTGGCCCAGCGCTCCGTCGCCGGTGACGACGGTGGGCGCGCGCCCCACGCCCTTCAGGTTGGCGCGAGCGGTATCGGCGAGTACGGGATCGACCTCGACGCTCAACACGCGATCGTCCCCGAGCCGGTGTGCGAGCAGCGCGGCGTGGTACCCGGTCCCGGTCCCGATCTCCAGCACCCGCTGCCCGTCGGCGATCCCGGCATCCTCCAGCATGCGCAGCACCGTGCCGGGCGCGGAGGCGGACGAGGTGGGTTCCCGGAACCCGTCGGCGTCCTCCCTGATCTGTGTCACAAGCGGCGCGTCACTGAACGCCGCCTCGCCCCAGCGCTCCGGATCCACGGCGCGGTCGCAGGGCGCGTAGCCCCCGTTGCCGTCCCGGAGCCAGATCCGGTCCGGCAGGAATCGATCGCGGGGCACGGCGCGTACGGCATCGGCCCATGGTGGCGCGACGGGGTGGCCGAGGGCGTCGGCCACTTGGGAGAGGAGGGTTTCGGGGGAGGGGCGGGGGCAGGGGCACGGGGCTGGGGGCGTGGTCACTCCTGGTCGGCTGGGGCGCGGGTGGCGGGACCCCGACGCTAGTGGAGCGTGCGGCTCCGGTGTGAGGGCGCACGTCCCGCGCACCGGGGTGTGTGATCGTTACGGGAGCGGCGGACGTGCGCCGCCACCGCACCGTGCGGAGCGCCCCGCGGCCGGGTACCCGGGTGACCGGGGCGCCGCCGTCCGCCCCGTGCGGCAGGCGCGTCGGGGTGGCGTGTCTGTGCTCCGGGAAGGCGGGGGCGGACGATCATGTTGGGGGAAACGAACGACGCATCAGCAACGTATGGAGGAGTGTCCGCTATGTCGAAACCCCCGCTGCCGCGCGAGGCGGTCGCGATGCTGGAGAAGGCCAACCCGTCGGTCATCACGACCCTGCGGTCGGACGGGCAGCCCGTCTCCACGGCGACCTGGTACCTCTGGGACGACGGCCGCGTGCTGGTCAACATGGACGAGGGCCGTAAGCGCCTGCAGCACCTGCGCAACGACCCCCGGGTGACGCTCACCGTCCTCGACGAGGACAGCTGGTACACCCACATCAGCATCATCGGGCGCGTCACCGAATTCCGCGACGACAAGGACCTGTCCGACATCGACCGGCTGGCCCACCACTACCTCGGCAACCCCTATCCGCAGCGCGACCGCGGCCGGGTCAGCGCCTGGATCGAGATCGACCGCTGGCACGGCTGGGGCAGCCACAAGGACAGCAGCCAGGCCGGCTGACCGGTGGCGTACGGCAGGTCCGACGCATGGACGTCCTCTTCCCGGGGTGCCGGGGAGAGGACGTCCGTCGTTTCGGCATTCAGCTGTGAAATCGGTAACTCATCCGTTCAGGCCGCGAGTTCGTACGCCTCCAGCCGTTTGATCATACGGCGCACCACCAGCAGCGGAATGACACCGAAGACACCGAACGACATGTCGATCAGCTGCCAGTAGAAGGGAATTCCGCGTATCGGGCCGCAGATGAGGGCCAGCGGAATGATTCCCGCGCACGCGATCATGCCGAAGTCGATGACCCAGATATTGCGCACCGGGTCCCGGAACGGTCCGTAGAACGCCACCGCGATGACCAGATGCGCGAACGCCAGCCAGTCGGTTCCGTAGAGCACGAACGGATACTTCGCGTCGGTGGCCTCCAGCCCCTCCCTGGCCCTGCCGATCCACTCCACCAGCCCCGGCAGCCGGTCGGCGACCGGCGACGCGCCGGACCGCAGCAGTTCATCGGCCCACCGGAGTTCGGTGACGAGCGGAAAAGCCGTCAGTCCGCTCAGCACGAGACCGACGATGAAAACAACCAACCAGATACGAATGCGGCGCCGAAGCGCTTCACGCCCCTCCATGATCGGGAGCGTACGCCTGTGGGCGGAGCGCTTCTGTGCCGGGGTCGGGTTGGCGTCCCGCGGTTGGCTCGGCCGCCATTTGCCGGTGATTCCGCGGTGGTTGGCGTTTGCGCGGCGCCGGGGAATGCGCGGGAATTGCGTGCGGCGTACTCAAGACGCTCAGGGCGCGGAAGGCGCGCGCATCAAAGAGGAGCCCCGGTGTCGATCAGCGCCCGGGCGCCCTGGCTGAGAAGTTCGGTCGCGGCGTGCGCGCCGAGCGCGGCCGGATCATGCGGCGCGTCGCTGCGCAGGTGCACCTGCGCGAACGCGGTGCCGTCCGGGGAGAAGACCATGCCGCGCAGGGAGAGCTGCCCGCCGGGCCCGGTGACGCAGTACCCCGCGATGGGACTGTTGCAGTGGCCGCGCAGCCCCTGGAGCATGACCCGCTCGGCGGTCGCCTCCGTGAGCGTCCGCTCGTGGTTGAGCTGTTCCAACAGCGCGGCGACGGCGGTGTCGTGGCGGCGGCACTCCAGGGACAGGACGCCGGCGCCGACGGCCGGCAGCAGCTCGCCCGTCTCGAAGACCTGCCGTGCCCGGTGCGTCAGGCCCAGCCTGGCCAGCCCGGCACTGGCCAGAACCAGCGCGTCCAGCTCGACCTGCGCCTCCCGCCCGCCGTCCAGGAGGTCCAGGCGGGTGCCGACGGCACCGCGTACGGGCACGATCCGCAGGTCCGGGCGGATCCGCAGGAGCTGGGCCCGGCGGCGAACGGACGCGGTGCCGACCCGGGCGCCATGCGGGAGGTCGTCGAGGCGGCGCACCCCGGAGTGTTCGGGCACGACCAGCGCGTCCCGGACGTCGGCGCGCTCCAGATGCGCGACGACGACCAGCCCCTCGCGGAGCGGCACGTCGCCGGGTACGTCCTTGAGGCAGTGCAGCGCGAGGTCGATGTCACCGCTCTGCAGCCATGCGTCCAGCGCCTTGACGAACAGGCCCTTGCCGCCGGTGCCGGACAGATCGCCGTGCCACAGGCCGGCCTCGCTCTGGACCGGGACGGTCACGACGCGCAGCCGTGGGTCGAGTGCGTGCAGCAGCCGGGTGACGTGGGCGGTCTGGGCGAGCGCCATGGGGCTCGTACGGGTGCCGATGCGCAGCTCGCGGGCGGGGGTATCGGCGCTCACGGAGGTCTCCGTTCGGTGCGTCTGGGGCGGTGGCCGCCGACGGGCGGTGATCACTCAGTGCAGCGTAGGAGACGCGGGGCGACGGGCCGGGGAGCTGCGGGGGCGAGCTGGTGTGCGAGCGGCGCGGTGCTCGGCCGGGGCCGGACCGGCACGTGGACGGTGGGCGGCCGGGCACGGGGCGGTCGCGGGGTCGTCTGGATGCGGGGCGGACGGCGCCGCGCGAAAATACCGGGAAGACCGGGATCGGCGGGGAAGACCGAGGCCGGTCGGTACGGGGCCGGACGTACGGCTCCGTCGATCCGTTCGCGCCGGTTGTGCCCCGGTGCGCCCTCCCACTGGACGGCCGCGCCCGTCTAGCGTCGACCGGAGGAGGCAGCCATGGCCAGGCACGACGTCTTCGCCCGGTTCGGCATATCTCCGGTCCGGCTGGTGACCGGGGCCGCGGCCGGGGGGCTGTGGTGCTGGGCCGTGCTGAGGCTGACGCTGTGGCCGGGCACGGCGGGGATCGTCGAAGGGGCGGTGGCGGCGGGGGGCTGGGGGCTGAGCCTGTTGCCGGTGCACTGCGTGCCATGGACGGAGCCGGGGCGGAGCGGTGGCGGCAAGGGGGGTCGGGGCGGTTGGGGGGCCGGACGCGTTCGGGGCCTGCTGCGGGAGTCGGTCGCCGGGGCCGGGCGGCGGGCCAGGCTCGGGCGGCTTCGGCGTAGGTGACGGTGGGGCGGGGTCACCCGGTTGGCTCAGGGGATGACGGTGCGTCCGCGTCCTCCGGCTGGCACGTGGGGCACCAGTAGGTGACGCGCTCCTGGGTGGCCGGGCCTTGTTCTCCCGTACGGATCGGCGTGCCGCAGCGGAAGCACGGGCGGCCCCCGCGCCCGTAGACCCACTGGCGGCGGTCCGGGCGGGCACTTGGTGTCGTGACGCGGGCGAGCCGGTCCTTGTTGGCCTCCAGGAGCTTCTTCGCGAGGGTGGTCGCACGCTCCGGAGCGGGCAGCCGGCCGATGGGCAGCCAAGGGGACGCCCGCAGCAGGAAGCACAGCTCGCACTTGAAGACGTTGCCGATACCGGCCAGGTTCCGCTGGTCGAGCAGCGCCTCGCCGAGCGGACGGGCGGGGTCGGCGAGCAGGCGCCGCAGCGCCTCGTCCGCGTCCCAGTCCGGGCCCAGCAGGTCCGGGCCCAGGTGTCCCACGGCGTCGCCCTCGTCGGCGGTGCGCAGGAGTTCCAGTACGGGCAGCCGGTAGCCGACGGCGGTGCGGTCGGCGGTGGCGAGGACCGCGCGGATCTGGTGGCCGGGGCCGCCTCGCCAGCGCTCGGCCGGGGCGTAGATCATCCAGGCGCCGTCCATGCGCAGGTGCGAGTGGAGGGTCAGGCCGCCCTCGACGCGGGTGAGGAGGTGCTTGCCGCGCGGGACCACCTCCAGGACCGTACGGCCGGACAGATCGGTGGTGGCGAGCTTCGGCACGCGCAGGTCGGATCGGGTCAGCTGCTTGCCGGCCAGCGCCTCGTGCAGGCGGCGGGCGGTGCGCCAAATGGTGTCGCCTTCGGGCATGGGGCCATTGTGCCGGGGGCGGGCGGAGGCCCGCCGGTCGGCCGCACCTCAAGGACGCAGACGGAACCCCCTCGGAGTGGGATGGAACCCGGCCGCCTCCAGAGCGGGGGCGAACGGGGAGGTGAGGGCCGCGGCGCCGTTGACGCGCTCCACGGTGATCGTGCCGAGGGCGCCCGCCCGCGCGGCGTCGCCGAGGGCTTCGAGGGCGAGCCGCAGGCGCGTACCGGCGGGGGAGCCGCTGTCGGGCGCGCCCGCTTCGCCGGACTGCGCCCAGGCCAGCAGGGTCTTGCCGCCGCGCTCCATGTACAGCGCCAGTTCGCCGTCGACGAGGACGACGAGGGAGCCCGCCTTGCGGCCCGGCTTGTGCGTCGAGCCGTCCGGCGGCTCGGGCCAGGACAGGGCGGCTCCGTACGCGTTCGCCGGGTCGGCGGCGGCCAGCACCAGCGCCCGCTGCGGCCCGGTGGAACGGCGGTCCCCGGGGCCGTCCTGGGCGTACTCGTCGGCGACGCGCTCGCGGCTGGTGTTGACGGCGCGGAGCCGGTCGACCGCGCCGTCCATGGCGAACTGCGCGGCGCCCAGCCCCTCGACCACATAGCCGCGCCGGGCCTGGCCGGTCTCCTCGAAGGCGGCCAGGACGCGGTACGCGGCCGAGAAGCCGCCCTCGACACCCTCGGCGGCGACGGCGCCGCGGGTGACGACGCCGTGCCGGTCCAGGAGTGTGCGTGCCAGGGCGTGGGCGCGGTGGGTGGGTTCAGGTTCGTGGGCGGGCAGTAGGGACCAGCGGCCGGCGACGGTCGGCGGCCCGGAGCGGGAGGCGGTGGGACGGCCGGTGCGGCCGGTGGCCGCGGTCAGGGAGCCGTACCGGCCGCGGGGGACCGCGCGCTTGGCCCGGTGGGCGGTGGAACCGGACGTACGGCCCGAGCCGAGGAGGGACCGGAGCGGGGCGAGGGTGTCGTTGGTGAGGCGGCCGGACCAGGCCAGGTCCCACAGGGCGTCGGCCAGTTGGGGGTCCGTGCACTCGGGGTGGGTGGTGGCGCGGACCTGGTCGGCCAGCTGGCGGAAGAAGAGGCCGTAACCGGGGGCGAGGGCCTGGAGGATCGAGTGGTGCAGGGGGGACAGCTCCAGCGGGTGCGGTGGCGGCAGGAGCAGCGGGGCGGTGTCGGCGAGGTAGAGGGAGATCCAGCCGTCCTTGCCGGGGAGCGCGCCCGCGCCGGCCCACAGCACTTCGCCGGTGGAGGTCAGCTCGTCCAGGAGCGCCGGGGCGTAGTCGCCGACTCGGGAGGGCAGCACCAGCTTCTCCAGGGCGGAGGCGGGCACGGCAGCGCCCTGCAACTGCTCGACGGCGCGGACCAGGCCGTCGATGCCGCGCAGGCCGTACGACCCACCGCGCTTGGCCCCCGCTCCGTACGGCGCCTTGGTGACGAGCGGCCCGACTTGCTGCCACTGCGGGAGGAAGGACGCCAGGGCGGCGGGCGGCACGGGCTCCAGCTCGTGCCGGAGCGCGGCCAGGGAGCGGCGGCGCAGGCGGCGGAGGACTTGGGCGTCGCACCATTCCTGGCCGATCCCGAGAGAAGGGGCAGCGCGCAGCGCTTCCGGGGAAGGGCGGTGGTGGGCGACGGGTGGGCGGAACTCGCCCTGGACTACGCGGCCTGCTGAGGTCAGCCGTTGCAACGCGCCGTCCGTTACGGCCGTGCCGAGGCCGAAGCGGGCGGCGGCCTGGTCGGAGGTGAACGGGCCGTGCGTACGGGCGTAGCGGGACAGGAGGTCGCCGAGGGGGTCCTTGACGGGCTCGGTGAAGGATTCGGGGACGCCGACCGGCAGGGCCGTGCCGAGGGCGTCGCGCAGCCGGCCCGCGTCCTCGATGGCGGCCCAGTGGTCCTGGCCCGCGATGCGGACGGTGATGGCCCGGCGGGCGGCCGCCAGCTCCCGTACCCATGCGGGATCGGCGCCGCGCTCGGACAACTCCGCGTCGGTGAGCGGGCCGAGCATCCGCAGCAGGTCGGCCACGCCCTCGGCGTCCTTGACCCGGCGGTCCTCGGTCAGCCACTGCAGCTCGCTCTCCAGCTCGGCCAGGACGTCGGCGTCGAGGAGTTCGCGCAGTTCGGCCTGGCCGAGCAGCTCGGCCAGCAGCCGGGAGTCCAGGGACAGGGCGGCGGCCCGGCGCTCGGCGAGGGGGGAGTCGCCCTCGTACAGGAACTGGGCCACATAACCGAACAGCAGGGAGCGGGCGAACGGGGACGGCTCGGGGGTGGTGACCTCGACCAGGCGGACCCGGCGGGCCTCGATGTCGCCCATCAGCTCCGCCAGGCCCGGTACGTCGAAGACGTCCTGGAGGCATTCGCGGACAGCCTCCAGCACGATCGGGAACGACCCGAACTCGCCCGCCACCTGGAGGAGCTGGGAGGCGCGCTGGCGCTGCTGCCACAGGGGCGTGCGCTTGCCGGGGTTGCGGCGGGGCAGCAGCAGAGCGCGGGCCGCGCACTCGCGGAACCGGGAGGCGAACAGGGCCGAGCCGCCCACCTGGTCCGTGACGACCTGGTCGACCTCGCCCTTGTCGAAGACCACGTCGGCGGCGCCCACCGGGGACTGCTCGGGGTCGTACTCCATGCCGCGGGCCGCCGGGTCGAAGTCGCCGGTGTCGCTGTCGAGCAGGTCCAGGCCCATCAGGTCGGCGTCCGGCAGGCGCAGCACGATGCCGTCGTCGGCGTGCATGACCTGCGCGTCCATGCCGTAGCGCTCGGCGAGGCGGGCGCCGAGGGCCAGCGCCCAGGGGGCGTGCACCTGTGCGCCGAACGGGGAGTGCACCACCACCCGCCAGTCGCCCAGCTCGTCGCGGAAACGCTCGACCACGATCGTGCGGTCGTCCGGCACATGGCCGCAGCTCTGCCGCTGCTCGGCGAGATACGCGAGGACGTTGCCCGTCGCCCAGTCGTCGAGGCCGGCGGCGGACAGCCGCGCGCGGGCGGCCTCCTGGTCGAGCGAGCCGATCTCGCGGAGGAACGCGCCCAGCGCGCGGCCCAGTTCGAGGGGGCGGCCGAGCTGGTCGCCCTTCCAGAAGGGCAGCCGGCCGGGCACGCCGGGCGCGGGGGACACCAGCACCCGGTCGCGGGTGATGTCCTCGATACGCCAGGAGGTCGTACCGAGCGTGAAGACATCGCCGACGCGGGACTCGTAGACCATCTCCTCGTCCAGCTCTCCGACCCGGCCACCGCCCTTCTTGGGGTCCGCACCGGCCAGGAAGACACCGAAGAGGCCGCGGTCGGGGATCGTGCCGCCGGAGGTGACGGCCAGCCGCTGCGCGCCCGGGCGGCCGGTGACCGTCTGCGCCACGCGGTCCCATACGACACGGGGGCGCAGCTCGGCGAAGGCGTCGGACGGATAGCGGCCCGCGAGCATGTCCAGTACGCCGTTGAACGCGGACTCGGGCAGCGACGCGAAGGAGGCGCAGCGGCGGACCAGGGCCAGCAGCTCCGTCACGTCCCAGGTGTCCATCGACACCATCGCGACCAGCTGCTGGGCCAGTACGTCCAGGGGGTTGGCCGGGACGCGCAGCGACTCGATGGAGCCGGCGCGCATCCGCTCCGTGACGACCGCGGCCTGCACGAGGTCGCCGCGGTACTTGGGGAAGACCACGCCCCGGGACACCGCGCCGACCTGGTGGCCCGCGCGGCCGACCCGCTGGAGACCGGAGGCGACCGACGGCGGGGACTCGACCTGCACGACCAGGTCGACCGCGCCCATGTCGATACCCAGCTCCAGGCTGGACGTGGCGACCACGGCCGGCAGCCGGCCCGCCTTCAGGTCCTCCTCCACCTGGGCGCGCTGCTCCTTGGACACCGAGCCGTGGTGCGCGCGGGCCAGCAGCGCGGGCGCCCCCTTGGCGGCGCCGGACTCGGCCATCAGCTCGGCGGGGGAGTGGTCCTCGGGCAGCGCTTCGCCGGTGGCGCGTTCGTACGCGATCTCGTTCAGCCGGTTGCACAGGCGTTCGGCGAGGCGGCGGGAGTTGGCGAAGACGATCGTCGAGCGGTGCGCCTGCACCAGGTCGGCGATCTTCTCCTCGACATGCGGCCAGATGGAGGGCTTCTCCCCGGTGTCGCCCTCCTGGACGGGGGAGCCGCCCAGCTCGCCCAGGTCCTCCACGGGGACCACGACCGACAGGTCGAACTCCTTGCCGGACGGCGGCTGGACGATCTCCACCCGGCGCTGCGGCGACAGATACCGGGCGACCTCCTCCACCGGGCGCACCGTCGCCGACAGGCCGATACGCCGGGCCGGGCGCTCCAGCAGGTGGTCCAGCCGCTCCAGGGAGAGCGCGAGGTGGGCGCCGCGCTTCGTGCCGGCGACGGCGTGCACCTCGTCCACGATCACCGTCTCGACGCCTTCGAGGGCCTCCCGGGCCGAGGAGGTCAGCATGAGGAACAGCGACTCGGGGGTGGTGATGAGGATGTCCGGCGGCCGGGTGGCGATCGCGCGGCGCTCGGCGGCCGGGGTGTCGCCGGAGCGGATGCCCACCCGGATGTCCGGTTCGGGCAGCCCCTGGCGGACGGATTCCTGGCGGATGCCGGTGAGCGGGCTGCGCAGGTTGCGCTCGACGTCGACGGCGAGGGCCTTCAGCGGGGAGACGTACAGCACCCGGCAGCGCTTCTTGGGCTCGGCGGGCGGCGGGACGCTCGCGAGCCGGTCGAGCGAGGCGAGGAAGGCGGCCAGGGTCTTGCCGGAGCCGGTCGGCGCGACCACCAGCACGTCCGACCCCGCGCCGATGGCCCGCCAGGCGCCCTCCTGCGCGGCGGTGGGTGCGCGGAACGCCCCCGTGAACCAGTCGCGGGTCGCGGGGGAGAACGAGTCGAGCGCTGCCTTGGCCATGTCCCCCATCGTGCAACGGACCACTGACAATCGACGGTGACCCGTCCTTCACCTGCGGTGATGTCGGTGTCCCGCGCCGTCCACGACCCGGACACCCGGGCGGCCGCGGGCCGCGCCGGAGCACAATGACGCCATGATCGGCAGCGGGACGGGGGACGCGGGCGGCCCGGACGGCGCGATGGCGCAGGACGCGGATGCCCGGGCCGACGGGGCCCCGGCGGCGGCCCGCTCGGCCCGGAAGAGCGGCGAGTGGGCCCGGCACTGGCAGTACGCCGAGCTGCCCGGCCTGGATCTGCTGCGCGCCCGCTACGTACGGCACACCTTTCCCCGCCACTCCCACGAGGGCTACGTCCTGGGCGCCGTGACCGGAGGAGTCGAGCGGATCGGGCTGCCGGACGGCGCCGTGGACGCCGGGGACGGTGGCATCGTCATGATCAACCCCGAGGTGCCGCACACCGCGCAGGCCGGTGCGCCGGAGGGGTGGACGTACTCCACGCTCTACCCCTCACCGCAGCTCGTCGCCGACATCGCCGCCGAGACGACCGGCCTGACCGGCACCGCCGGGTTCACCGATGCCTTCGCTGCCGACCCGGAGGCCGTACGCCTCGTCAACGGCGTGCACCGCGCGGCCGAGGAGGGCAACGCGCTGGCCGCCGACAGCCTGCTGCGCGTCGTGATCGCCCGGCTGCTGCGGCGCCACGGCGGCCCGCTCCCGGCCCGCACCCCCGCCGCGGCAGGGACACGCACCGCCGAACGCGCCAGAGCCCTCCTGGAAACCCGCCTCACGTCGCCGCCGTCCCTGGAACAGCTGGCACAGGAACTGGGCACCAGCCCGTTCGCCCTGCTGCGCGCCTTCAAGAACGCGTACGGCATGCCGCCGCACGCCTGGCTCACCGACGCCCGCGTACGCCGTGCCCGCCGGTTGCTGGACGCCGGTACGGCGCCCGCCGAGGCCGCTGTCGCCGTCGGCTTCACCGACCAGCCGCACCTGAACCGGCACTTCACCCGCATCGTGGGCGTGCCGCCGGGTGCGTACCGGCGCGAGCGGGCGGGCGGCGCAAGAACGTACAAGACCGCGGAGGAGGGGCCTTCCTAAGGTCCCGAACGTGGCACAGCAAACGGAACAGCCGGAAGCGACCCGGCCATCAGACCGGCCGGAAACGACCCGGCCATCAGGACAGACAGGACCCGATCGGCTGATACCGCCGGCGGAGCCGACCCAGCGTGCGGCACACATACCGAGCCAGGCGCCGCCGGTGCATCCCGCCGGAACCCCGCCCCGTTCCGCGGTCGTCCGGGACGCGCTCGGCGTCGGGGTCGCCGTCGGGCTCTCCGGCTTCGCCTTCGGGGTGACCGCCTCCGGCGCGGGGCTCACGGTGCTCCAGGCGTGTGCGCTGAGCCTGCTGGTCTTCACCGGCGCCTCGCAGTTCGCGCTGGTCGGCGCGCTGGCCGCGGGCGGCAACCCGTTCACCGCGGCGGCCGGGGCGTTCTTCCTCGGCACCCGCAACGCCTTCTACGGGCTGCGCCTTTCCGGCCTCCTCGGATACCGGGCGGCGGTCAAACCGTTCGCCGCCCACTGGGTCATCGACGAGACTTCGGCCGTCACCCTGGCCCAGCCCGACCGGCGCAGCGCGCGCCTCGGCTTCACGGTCACCGGACTCAGCCTGTACGCCCTGTGGAACCTCACCACCCTCGCCGGAGCCCTGGGGGCCGAGGCCCTGGGGGACACGGAGGCATGGGGGCTGGACGCGGCGGGCCCCGCGGTCTTCGTGGCGCTGCTCGGCCCCATGCTCAAGACGACGGCGGAACGGGCCACGGCGGGACTCGGGGCCGTCCTCCTCCTGGTCACGCTGCCGCTGCTGCCCGCGGGCGCACCGGTGCTCGTGGCGGCGCTGGCCGCACCGGCCGTCCTCTGGGCGGACGGCCGCCGGGTCCGTACACGTACCGGCACACATACCGGCGACGCATCGAGCACCACGGAGACGGAGAACGGCACACGAGAGGCGGGTGCACGATGAACGTCTGGATCGCGATCGGCGTCACCGCCGTCGGCTGCTACCTGGTGAAGTACCTCGGCCTCCTGGTGCCCGCGGGCGCCCTGGAACGGCCGCTCGTCCGGCGCCTCGCGGCCCTGCTGCCGGTGGCCCTGCTGGCCGCGCTCACCGCGCAGGAGACCTTCAGCGACGGACACCACCTGCTCCTGGACGCCAGGGTGGCGGGCGTCGGCGCGGCGGTGGTCGCCCTGCTGCTGCGCGCGCCGTTCCTGCTGGTCGTGGCGGTCGCGGTGGCGGTGACAGCGGGCGTACGGGCGCTGGGCGGGTGAGGGCGGAAAACGTACTCAGGTCTCTGGCAGCGGTCACTGCCGGGCGGAGAGGCGCCCGTAGGCGCGCAGCGTCAGCAGCGCCTTGACCGTCACGATCGGCCGGCCCTCCAGAGCGGTGCCCGGGGCCCACGCACGCCAGTTCACGGGCCAGCCGCCGTCCTCCCGCTGGAGGGCGGCGAGGTGGTCCAGCGCCCGGTCCGTCTCGGCATCCGTGAACCAGCGGCGGGCGAGCGAGCACGGCGCTGCCGCGTAGTCGTACGCGAAGTGGTGCTCCCCGGGCGCGTATCCGGCCGGTGCCGGTGTACGGGACGCCTGATCCGGCTCCAGGAGGACCAGCCGCTGCGCGCGCACCAGAGAACCGAGGCGCTGCGCGGCAGCCTCGGCGCGCGGCCGGTCCTGCGCGCCCTCCAGGAACGCGAGCGCCGCCTCGACCTCGTACGGATGGGTCCTCTCCAGGGACTCCACCGCCTGCCAGCAGAAGTCCGTGGCCCGGAACAGCCAGGCGTGCCACACCTCGTTACGGTGCAGCAGCCCCACGACGGGCCCGGTGGCCAGGAGAGCGCTCGGCGGGTCGTCGAGCACCGGCAGCCAGGGGGCCGCCGGATAGCCGCGCAACGAGGGGTGCAGCGCGGGCAGCGCGCCCTGCACGGTGGACACCTCGGTCAGATAGCGGCAGATCCGTTCGGCCCGCTGTCCGCAGCAGCGCCCGATGCGGTCGAGGACATACAGGGCGTGCGCGGTGTGCAGCGGCTGGCTGACCGGCCCGCGCAGATCGGGCTCCAGGGCGTGCCCGTAACCACCGTCCGGATTGGCGTACGCGGCGAGCGCGGCCTCCACGCCGTCCGCGCTCCCGCCCAGGAAGTGGTACGCGAAGCGGCGCTGTTCGAGCACCCGGGCAGTGAGCCAGATGAAGCGCTCGGCACGCGCCAGTGAGGTCGGCTGTGGTGCTCCGTTTTCCGCCATGGCCCGACGGTAGGGCCGAACCGGCGGCCCGGCACCGGCGCGGACACGGCTGCACTCTCAGGGGCGGGATACTGGAGGTATGCGGTTGACGGTCTTCTGGCAGCGGATGGCGGAGCACTTCGGTGCGTCCTACGCCGACTCCTTCGCACGTGATCATGTGATGTCCGGGCTCGGCGGGCGGACCGTCCACGAGGCGCTGGCCGCGGGCTGGGAGGCGAAGGACGTCTGGCGGGTGGTCTGCGCGACGATGGACGTCCCGTACGACAAGCGCTGATCCGGGCCGACGGGGCCGTGAGGGGGCCGAGCGGAGGGCACGGGCGGGGGCGAACAGCCGTGCCGCGCGGGGCAGGGCGGGAGTTGTCAGACCCGTGCGCGACACTTGGGCCGTGCCAGCGACCGAGAACCCCACCAGCCACGATGCCCCACGACCCGACGGCCCGGCCGCGCGGATGCCGCGGTGGCTGCCCCGCGCCATGGTGCTGGCGCTCGCCCTCGTGGCCTGTTTCCAGCTCGCCAGCTGGGCGTTCCACCAGCTCATCTCGCTGCTGCTGAACGTGCTCATCGCCTTCTTCCTCGCCCTGGCCGTCGAGCCGGCCGTGGACTGGATGGCGGCCCGGGGCATGCGGCGCGGGGCCGCGACCGCCCTGGTCTTCCTCGGCATACTCGTCGGGACCGCGGGGTTCTTCGCGCTCCTCGGGTCGATGCTCGCGGGCCAGATCGCCACCATGGTGCAGGAGTTCCCGCAGTATCTGGACTCGGTGATCAGCTGGATCAACAGCACCTTCCACAGCCACCTCTCACGGGTCGAGGTGCAGAACAACCTGCTGAAATCGGACTGGCTGCAGAAGTACGTCCAGGACAGCGCCAACAATGTCCTCGCCGTCTCCGCGACCGTCCTGGGCAGCCTGTTCAACCTGCTGACGGTGGCGCTGTTCTCCTTCTACTTCGCCGCCGACGGCCCCCGGCTGCGCCGCGCCCTGTGCTCGGTCCTGCCGCCGTCCCGGCAGGCCGAGGTGCTGCGCGCCTGGGAGATCGCGGTCGCCAAGACCGGCGGCTATCTGTACTCGCGCGGCCTGATGGCGCTCATCTCGGGCATCGCGCACTACGTCCTGCTGGAGATCCTGGGCGTGCCGTACGCGCCCGCGCTCGGCATGTGGGTGGGGCTGGTCTCCCAGTTCATCCCGACCATCGGCACCTATCTCGCGGGCGCGCTGCCGATCCTGCTCGCCTTCACCGTCAACCCCTGGTACGCGCTGTGGGTCTTCGGTTTCGTCGTGGTCTACCAGCAGTTCGAGAACTACCTGCTCCAGCCGCGCATCACGGCCAAGACCGTGGACATCCACCCGGCCGTCGCCTTCGGCTCGGTGATCGCCGGTACGGCGCTGATGGGCGCGGTCGGCGCGCTGATCGCCATCCCGGCGACCGCGACGCTCCAGGCGTTCCTCGGCGCGTACGTGAAGCGGTACGAGGTCACGGACGACGTACGGGTACGGGGCGGCGGCCGGCGCCGGCGCGCCTCCTCGGCCCTGCACCGGCTGCGCCGCTCCCTGCACGACGACCCGCCCGCCGCGCCGCTGGAAGGGCGCGGGGACGGGGACGGCGGGGATGCCGGTGGCCGGGGCGGGGACGGCGGGGGCGCCGGTGGCCGGGGCGGAGACGGTACGGACGGGGGTGAGCGGGGCACGGGCGGCAAGGGCGAGTGAGGCAGCGGGGCGGAGCCGGACCACCCGGCCGACGGCTCCACCTCCGGCCGCGCTCCGGCCTGCCCGCCCCCTGCCATCCCTATCCCCGCGCCTCACCGCCCCTCCAGCGTCACCTTCGGCAGCAGCCGGGCCAGCGGCGCCGGGAGCCACCACGCACGGCGGCCCAGCAGCCGCAGCACCGCGGGCACGATCAGACAGCGGATCACCACCGCGTCCAGCAGGATCGCCACCGCCAGGCCGAGCCCGAACTGCCGCAGCATCCGGTCCGGGCTGAGCACGAAGGCCGCGAAGACCACGATCATGATGGCCGCGGCGGCCGTGATGACCTTGCCGGTGGCGGCCAGTCCGGCGCGTACGGACACGGTGGGGTCGCCGGTGCGTATCCACTCCTCGTGCACCCGGGAGAGCAGGAACACCTCGTAGTCCATCGAGAGCCCGAAGACGATCGCGAAGATCATGACCGGGATGAACGCCTCGACGGGCCCCGGCTGCACACCGAACCAGCCGTCTTGGAAGACCAGGGTGACCGCGCCGAGCGCCGCACCGATGCTCACGAGGTTGAGCAGGGCCGCCTTCACTGGGATCAGCACGGAGCGGAAGACGGCCAGCAGGAGCAGCGCGGACAGCCCCACGACGATGGCGACGAACAGCGGCATCCGGGCGGCGACGGTGTCCGCGAAGTCCTCGGTGGCGGCCGTCGGCCCGCCCACCAGATAGCGGCCCCCGGTGGTCTCCTCCAGGGGCGGCAGTACGTCGGTACGGAGACGTTTCACCAGATCGGAGGTGGCGCGGTCCTGAGGCGCGCTCGTCGGGAAGGCCAGCACGGTCGAGACCGCCGGGCCTCCGGACGACGGGGCGGACGGGCCCGCCGGTATCGGTGCGGTTGTCGCGGCGATGCCCGGGGTGGCGTCCAGGGCGCGCCGGAGAGTGGCCGCGGCGTCGGCGCCACCCTCCGAGACGACGGCCAGCGGGCCGTTGAAGCCGGGACCGAACCCCTCCGCCAGGAGGTCGTACGCCCGGCGGCTGTGCTGCGTCGGAGCGTCGTTCCCGGCGTCCGCGAAGCCGAGCCGGAGGTCCAGCGCCGGCGCGGCCAGCGCCCCGAGCGCGACAACCGCGACCAGCAGCGCGGCCCACGGACGCCGCTGCACGGCGTCGGCCCAGCGGCCCCACCGTGCCCCTTCCGGCGGCCGGTTGCGCGCGGTCCGCCGGGCCGCCCGCGCCGTGACATGGCGCCGGATGCGCGCGCCGAGGATCCCGAGCAGCGCGGGCAGCAGCGTGAGCGAGGCCAGCATCGTCACCAGGACGGTCAGCGCGACCGCGAGCGCCACCCCCTGGAGCGCGCCGAGCCCCAGGGCCACCAGCCCCATCAGCGCGATGATGACCGTGCAGCCGGCGAAGAAGACGGTGCGTCCGGCGGCGTCCAGGGCCGCGCGGGCGGCCTGTCCGGGCGCCGCGCCGCGCAGCAGCTCGCCCCGGTAGCGGGAGAAGATCAGCAGCGCGTAGTCGATGCCGACGCCGAGGCCGACCAGCATCATGATCGGCGGGGTGAAGTCGGCGACGTCGGCCAGGTGGGACACCAGCGCGATCAGCCCGACCGAGCCGCCGACCGCGAACAGCGCGGTCACCACGGGCAGACCGGCGGCCACCACGGACCCGAAGAGCAGGACGAGGATCACCAGGGCGCCCAGGAGCCCCGCGCCCTCGGCCGCACCGCCGCCGCCCTCCTCGGCCTTGCGCGCCGCCGAACCGCCCACCGCGGCCTCGATCCCGCTGCCGCCCGCCGTGACGGCCTCGGCGGCGTCGACGATCCGCCGTACGTCCCCCTTGGGCACGGTCTGCGCGGTGCCGTCGAGGGTGACCGTGGCGTACGCGACGGTCCCGTCCTCGGAGACCGCCGCCGCGTCCTCGTACGGGCTGCGCACCTGAGAGACGCCCGGCAGCTCCGCGACCTTGGAGAGCATCGGCTCCACCCGCTCGCGGACCGCGCCCGCGCGTACCCCGCCGCGCTCCTTCGGGGCCTTCAGGACGATCTGCAGGCTGTCGCCTGCCTGCGCCGAACCGCTCTTCTCCAGAAGCTCCTGCGCGGCCTGCGATTCGGTGCCGGGCAGGGCGAAGTCGTTGCGGTAGTCGGCGCCGAGGGCGTTGGAGAGCACCGTGACGGCGACGACGACGGCCGCCCACAGGGCCAGCGCCCACCAGCGCCGCCGGTACGAGAAGGCGGCCAGCCGCTCGAAGGGGCTGCTTCGGCCGGGCGGGCGGCCGGTGGTCCGGTCGGTGGAAGGCGCGCTGGTCATGCTGGTCTCCGCGTCATCAGTGAGAGCGCCCGAGGGCCTGGAGTGCCGCCACTCGCCGACGCGCGTCATGGGGCGCGGGCCGGGCGGAGCGGCTGCACCACCGCACTCTGTGCGCAAGGCCGGGCGCCGGGCGTCGGCCGGACGATGACAGTGCGCGTACCTCAGGAGTTGCGGGTGACCGCGTGGGCGTACCACCGGAGTTGCGGGCCGGAGAGGGCCCTGAGGCGCGCCTCAGGGTGGCTCTCAGGGACGGTGAAGGGGCCACTGCCGGGACGCGTTCTGTACGGCAGGACGGGGCCCGCTTTCCTCAGGCCGGCCGGCCCGGGGTGATCAGCCCCGTCTCGTAAGCGACGATCACCAGCTGCGCCCGGTCCCGCACGCCGAGCTTGGTCATGGTCCGGCTGACGTGCGTCTTGGCGGTGGCCGGGCTCAGCACCAGCCGCCGGGCGATCTCGTCGTTGGACAGGCCCGCGCCGACCAGGCCCAGCACCTCGCGTTCGCGCGCGGTCAGGGCGTTCAGCCGGGGGCTCGGGCCGGGCCGCTCGGCGCGCCGCGCGAACTCCGCGATCAGCCGCCGGGTCACCGCGGGCGCGATCAGGGCGTCACCGCGCGCCACGACCCGGACGGCGTGCAGCAGTTCCATCGGCTCGGTGTCCTTGACGAGGAACCCGGAGGCACCGGCGCGCAGCGCCCCGTACACGTAGTCGTCCACGTCGAAGGTGGTCAGGATGACGACCCGCACGCCCGCCGAACCGGTGTCGGCGACGATGCGGCGGGTGGCCTCCAGGCCGTCCGGGGCGGGCATACGGATGTCCATCAGGACCACGTCCGGGCGCAGGTCGCGGGCGAGCGCGACGGCCCGCTCACCGTCGGCGGCCTCCCCGACGACCTGGATGTCGTCCTCATCGTCGAGGATGGAACGGAACCCCGCCCGCACCAGGTTCTGGTCGTCGGCCAGTACGACGCGGATCATGTACGGCTCCCTCTGCCGTCGGGGCGCGCGGGCGGGGGCGTGCCGGTGCCGCCCCGTGGCGCGCCGGGGGACGGGGCGGCGGGCTTCCGGTGCCTGGTGCGCTTTCGGAGTGCGAGGTGTCCGCGGCGTGCGGTGCGCCGGTGCCGGATGTACTGGTGTTGGATGCGCCGGTGCCGGATGTGCCGGTGTCCGGCATGCCGGTGGGCAGGCGGGCCGTGACGCGGAAGCCGGTGCTCGTACCGGTGGCGGTCAGTTCGCCGCCGAGCGCACGGGCCCGCTCCTTCATGCCGTCGATACCGCTGCCCGCCGCGCCGCCGGGAGGCGCGCCGCGGCCGTCGTCCTCGACGCGCACCCGTATCCCGGCCTCGTCGTACGCGACGGTGACGACGGCGGTGCGGGCCCCGGCGTGCCGGGCGACGTTGGTCAGGGACTCCTGCGCGATCCGGTAGGCGGCGAGCGAGACCTGCGGGGGCACGTCCCGCACGGTGCCCTCGGTCTCCGTACGGACGTCGAGCCCGGCCGCACGGGCCCGCTCGGCCAGCTCCCCGATCCGCTCCAGCCCGCCCGCCGGCGCGACGGGCGCGCCCTCCTCCGGGCCGTCCACCTGACGCAGCACCCCGAGGGTGGCGCGCAGTTCGCGCAAGGCGTCCTTGCTGCAGTCCCGGATCGCCTCCAGGGCGGGCAGCAGTTCCCCGGCGTCCCGGGGGCGCTTGGCGTGGCGGTGCACGGCGGCGCTCGCCTGCACGTTGATCATCGAGAGGTCGTGGCCGAGCACGTCGTGCAGCTCCCTGGCGATGCGCAGCCGCTCCTCGGTCGCCGACTGCCGGGCCCGCACCTCCTTCTCGCGCTCGGCCGCCAGCACCCGCCGCTCGACCTCCTTCAGGTACGCCTGGCGGGTGCGCTGCGCGTGGCCGACCGCGATCAGCCCGACGAACCAGCCCGCCAGCAGGAACATCGAGGCGTCGTCGACGTGCCGCTGCCCGGGCCCCGCGTCCTCGCCGTACGCGACCGCCAGCATCGTCACGGCGGCGAGGACGACGGCCGGGACGAGGCGGCCCTCGGCGGCGACCGTGTAGAGCGCGACCGCGTAGGCCAGGAGCAGGAGCGGCAGGTCGTAGGCGCTGACGGCGAAGTAGACGGCGGTGCACAGCAGGACCAGGGCGGCGACCGGTACGGGGCGCCGGCGGCGCCACAGGAGGGCCGCGCAGCCGGTGGCGGTGAGCGCCCAGCCGAGGAGGGTGCGGGGCAGCGGCTCCCCGTGGCCGCGGCTGTTCAGGACGGTGCCCACCGCCATGAACAGGACGGCGCCGAGTCCCGCGGCGAGGTGCACGGCGCGCGGGGACGGGCGCCGCCGTGCGGCGGCGGGCGGGAGGGGCATGTCCCGAAGGATAGGGCGGTGGGTCGCGCGTGGTGCGCTTGACACCAAAATCGAACATCTATTCTTATGAGACGTCCGACCCGTGTTTCTGCCCGAGTTCCCGGGAGTTATCCACAGGCCGGAGCCGGGTCCGGGCGCATTGTCAGTGGCAGGCGTTAGCGTCATGGACGTGAAGCGATCGACTCAAGCAAACCGGGTGGAAGCCATGGCAGGCACTGACCGCGAGAAGGCGCTGGACGCCGCGCTCGCACAGATTGAACGGCAATTCGGCAAGGGCGCCGTGATGCGGATGGGAGAGCGCTCGAAGGAGCCCATCGAGGTCATCCCCACCGGGTCGACCGCACTGGACGTCGCGCTCGGCGTCGGCGGTATCCCCCGCGGCCGCGTGGTGGAGATCTACGGCCCGGAGTCCTCCGGCAAGACGACCCTGACCCTGCACGCGGTGGCGAACGCGCAGAAGGCCGGCGGCTCCGTCGCCTTCATCGACGCCGAGCACGCCCTCGACCCCGAGTACGCCAAGAAGCTGGGCGTGGACACGGACGCGCTGATCCTGTCCCAGCCGGACAACGGCGAGCAGGCCCTGGAGATCGTGGACATGCTGGTCCGCTCCGGCGCGCTCGACCTCATCGTGATCGACTCGGTCGCCGCGCTGGTGCCCCGGGCCGAGATCGAGGGTGAGATGGGCGACTCCCACGTGGGTCTCCAGGCCCGTCTGATGAGCCAGGCGCTGCGGAAGATCACCAGCGCGCTCAACCAGTCCAAGACCACCGCGATCTTCATCAACCAGCTCCGCGAGAAGATCGGCGTGATGTTCGGCTCGCCGGAGACCACGACCGGTGGCCGCGCCCTGAAGTTCTACGCCTCGGTGCGCATCGACATCCGCCGTATCGAGACCCTCAAGGACGGCACCGAAGCGGTCGGCAACCGTACCCGCTGCAAGGTCGTCAAGAACAAGGTCGCCCCGCCCTTCAAGCAGGCCGAGTTCGACATCCTGTACGGCCAGGGCATCAGCCGCGAGGGCGGCCTGATCGACATGGGCGTCGAGCACGGCTTCATCCGCAAGTCGGGCGCCTGGTACACCTACGAGGGCGACCAGCTCGGCCAGGGCAAGGAGAACGCCCGCAACTTCCTCAAGGACAACCCCGACCTCGCCAACGAGGTGGAGAAGAAGATCAAGGAGAAGCTGGGCGTCGGCGTGAAGCCGGAGGACCTGACGGCGGAGCCCGGCGCGGACGCGGCGGGTGCGGCGGCCGGCGCGGAGGCCCCGGCCAAGTCCGTACCGGCACCGGCCGCCAAGAGTGCCAAGGGCTCCAAGGCCGCAGCGGCCAAGAGCTAGTCCATCGTGACGCGGCGAACGGAATGGCCCGAGGACCGCGGCTACGGCCATGGTGACGGCGTCGTTCACGACGGGGGACGTGACGACGCCGGCCGGGACGGCGGCACTGCCGCCGGAGCCGAGAACCGTGGGAAACGCAAGGACAGCGGTGGTCCCTCCTCGTCGAGGGCCGAGGCGGGGCCGCCGCGCACGCCCGAGGAGCAGGCGCGGGCGATCTGCCTGCGCCTGCTCACCGGGTCCGCGCGCACACGCAAGCAGCTGGAGGACGCCCTGCGCCGGCGGGGCATCCCCGAGGAGGCGGCGCAGGAGGTGCTGTCCCGCTTCGAGGAGGTGGGGCTGATCGACGACGCGAAGTTCGCCGACGCCTGGGTGGAGTCCCGGCACCACAGCCGCGGCCTGGCCCGCCGCGCGCTCGCCCGCGAACTCCGCACGAAGGGCGTCGACGCGTCGACGGTCGACGAGGCCCTCGGCCAGCTGGACTCCGAACAGGAAGAACGCACGGCCCGCGAACTGGTCGACCGCAAACTCCGGACCACCCGCGGCCTGGACCGGGAAAAGCGCATACGCCGCCTCGCGGGCATGCTGGCCCGCAAGGGCTACGCCGAAGGACTGGCCCTGCGCGTGGTCCGGCAGGCATTGGAGGAGGAGGGCGAGGATCCGGAGCTAATGGAATATCAGCTGCCGGAGGTGTAGGGGGAGAGATATAGGGGGGTAGAGCTGTAGCGGGCGTGCGGGCGTGCGGGCGTGCGGGCGTGCGGGCGTGCGGGCGTGCGGGCAGGCAGGGAGAAGTGACGAAGCCGCCCGCACCGGGAGATGCAATGCGTCGCCTGCACCCGGAAACAAGCGACGCCCCCACCCGGGCAAGAAGCGACGTCCCCACCCGGCCAAGAAGCGGAACCTCCCCACCCGGGGAAGAACCGGACCCCCACCCTGGGGAAATCCCCCCACTGATACGGCGGTTGACCGCAATGTGCCGCACCTGTCGCGCGCGGCAGAGTGCGAGGCATGATCTTCGACCGATTCGCCGGCCGGTCCATCCTGCCGGGCACCACCACCCTCGCATGGGGCTGCGCCGCGGCCGTCCTGGCTACAGCAGCGGCTCCGGCGACGGCCGCCACGACGGCGCGGGCGGCGGGGACCGGGGCCGTGTCCGGCCCCTGGTCCGCTGCCTCCCACTCTTCCCCGGCCGCACCCGAGTGGTCCCCGGGCACCGGTTCGGTTGTTTCCGCCGCCCTCGTCGCTGATCTTGATGCGAAGGAGGTCGCGGCCCGTCTGGAGAAGGCCGGTATCGAGGCGGCCCAGGTCCGTTACGGCGTACGGGCCCACCGCATCGTCTACCGCACCCGTGGCGCGGACGGCCGGCCCACCACGGCCAGCCAGTTGGTCGTCATGCCCAAGAACGGTGAGCGTGATCTCCAGACCGTGTCCTGGCTGCACGGTACGACCGTGTACCGGGGCGACGTGGCCTCGGTGAACGACACGTCCACCGACCGGGCCGCGGCGCTGCTCTTCGCCTCGACCGGACGGGCCGTGTCCGCGCCGGATTACCTCGGCCTGGGCGTGGGGCCCGGCACTCATCCGTACGGAGATCCGCGGGCGACCGTCACCGCCTCGGTCGACGCGCTGCGGGCGGCCCGCGCGTTCGCTCGGCAAGACCGCCGCACCCTCGGCAGGCACGTCCTGGTCAGCGGTTTCTCGCAGGGTGGGCCCGCCACCATGATGGTCGGGCGGGCCCTTCAGCAGGGGGCCGATCCGTACTTCCGTCCGGGGGCGCTCGCCCCGGTCGCCGGGCCTTTCAACCTGAGTGCCTTTGAGGCTGCCGCGGCCGACGACAAGGTGGTCCGGTCGTCGCTCTACCTGGCGTACTTCGCGACCGCGTGGAACCGGCTGTACGGCCTGTACGACACACCGGGGCAGGCGTTCCGCGCCCCGTACGACAAGACGGTGGAATCCCTCTTCGACGGTGACCACAAGGCGTCCGAGATAGCCGCCGCTCTACCGGCGGCCTCGAAGGACCTGTTCACCCCGGAATTCCTCGACAAAGTCCGTCACCCCACGGGGAAGCTGCGGCAGCGGCTGAACGCGCTGGACACCACCTGCGACTGGCACCCGGACGTACCGGTGCACCTGTACCACGCCACGGGCGACAAGGACGTGGCCTTCGAGAACGCCCGGTACTGCCGGCGCCAGTTGACCGCCAACGGGGCCGTGAACCGGCTCACGGACGTCGGGGACCTCGATCACAACGGGACGGTGCGCGCGGCGCTGCCCCTGGTGGTGCGGCAGTTCGACGCCATACGCCAATGAGCGGGACCGGCGGGCCCGCCCCAGGTGGACCCGCCGTCCCCTCACCCCGTACCGGCAGCCCGGCTCACCCCCGTACCGGCAGCCCGGCCGCGCGCCACGCCTGGAAGCCGCCCACCAGGTCGGTGGCCCGGTATAGGCCGAGCCGGCGCAGGGACACGGCCGCGAGGCTCGACGCGTAGCCCTCGTTGCAGATGACCACGACCGGCAGATCGTGGCCGGTGGCTTGTGGGGCGCGGTGGGCGCCCGTGGGGTCCAGGCGCCATTCCAGTTCGTTGCGCTCGACGATCAGCGCGCCCGGGATGGTGCCGTCGCGTTCGCGCAGCTCCGCGTAACGGATGTCCACCAGGAGCCCGCCGTCCCGCTGGATCTCCGCGGCCTGGTGCGGTGTCACCCGGTCGAGCCCGGCGCGCGCCGCCTCCAGGAGCGCGTCGACGGCGCTCACCGCCAGTCCTCCGGGCGCTCGACCTCTTCGAGGCGCAGGACCGGGCCGGTGCGGCTGTAGCGGCGCATCAGCGGCAGCGGCGGGTAGTAGGCGTGCACCGATACGGCGTGGGCGTCGGGGGAGAGGTTGAGCACCTGGTGGACGTGGTGCGGGCCGAAGGCGCGGCCGCGGCCGCCGGCCAGCGTCCGCTGCCGGTCCACACCGTCCGCCAGTTCCAGCGTCTTCCAGCCCTCGGTGGGCAGTTGGGCGGCGAGCGACTGCTCGGTCAGCGTGCCCGCGGCGGCGGCGAACGCGCCGTGCGAGCCGCCGTGGTCGTGCCAGCCGGTACCCGTACCGGGCGGCCAGCCGATCAGCCACGCCTCGCTGCCGCCGGGCCCCTCCAGGCGGACCCAGGTACGGCCTTCGGGGTCGAGGGGCAGGGAGGCGACGAGCGGGGCGTCGGCGGCGGTACGGCGGACGAAGTCGAGGAGTTCGGTGGCGCCGGGACCGGGGCCGCCGGTGGCGGCAGGGCGCGGGCGCGCAGGGGTACGTACATCGGGCACAGGAACCGTCCTGAGTGATCGCGAAGAGACGCGCGCAGGCAGCGGTGAACGCGGCGGCGCGCGGGGGCATGGATGCGGATCAGCAGGACGGACGACACACGCAGCCCGCGTAGCGGACCAGGTCCAGATGGACCCTCCGCCAGAATCGCGAACCGTTCTCCGTCACGTTCCGGAGTCAAGCACGGGGTTTCCCACAGGGTCAACCGCCGGCCGACCGGACCTGCGCCTCGGACACACCCTCCGGTACGTCCCGCGGCACGCTGCCCGGTGCGCCCCCCAGCGCTTCCCCGCCCGCCTGTGAGAACGTCCCGTCGACGGGGAGCGGCCCGCCGGACGGGCGGCCCTCCGGGCGCCGGTCCGCGGCTGGTTCCACGTGCGGTTCCGAGTGCGCTTCCGGGTGCGGCTCAGAGTGCGGCACCGGGTGTGGCACCGGGTGCGATTCCGATCGCGTGTCCGGAGACGACCCCGATCGCGTGTCCGGATACGGTCCCGACCGCGTCTCCGAATGCGGTCCCGATCGCGTCTCCGGAGACGATCCCGACCGCACCTCCGGATACCGCTCCGACCGAGCACCCGAATGAGCCCTCTCACCAACCGCACGAGCCCGCTCCCCGGTACCGCCCCCCACCCCGTCCACCC